>JANPJW010000438.1:0-15198 GCA_031425715.1 Chitinophagaceae bacterium
TTGCAGGGCCGTGGCTTAAACAGTTCTTATGCAATTTACCAGGATGCCACCGGGCGTGCTTTTGAAAGAGTAGTTGCATTGGGTATTGCCGTTGGCAGTGGTTATTTGTTTGAAACCGATTTTAGAAAAGAAGTGTACAGCGATCTTACCGGCGAAAGAGGTACACTCATGGGTGCCATCCAGGGAATATTTGCAGCTCAATATGAAGTGCTACGCAGTAAAGGCCACAGTCCTTCGGAAGCATTTAATGAAACGGTAGAAGAACTTACACAATCTCTCATGCCATTGGTGGCGGAAAACGGTATGGATTGGATGTATGGCAATTGCAGTACCACCGCACAACGGGGTGCATTAGACTGGTGGAAGAAATTCCGTGATGCTACCCTACCCGTGTTTAAAGATCTGTACGAATCTGTGGCTACCGGCGTAGAATCTCAGCGTTCCATTGACTCCAATTCACAAGCTGACTATCGGGTAAAATTAGAAGCTGAATTAACGGAGCTAAGAGAAAGCGAAATGTGGCAAGCGGGTCAAACTGTAAGAAGTCTTCGCCCGGAAAATCAAAAAAAGGAAGCACTACCGGAGAGGGAAAAAACTGCGGCCCCAGTAGCTTCTTACTGGATATAAATTATGCAGACAATAAAAAACATATTTACGCCCGATTACGCTGCTGCGGCAACACGCCTGCAACACGTGGTTACCCGCACAGAGCTGCAGCTCAATCGCAGCCTGAGTCGCCGGTACCAATGCAACGTGTACCTTAAACGAGAAGATCTTCAAATTGTACGCTCTTATAAACTGCGGGGCGCTTACAATATGATGAGCACTTTAGATAAGGATTTATTGCAACGGGGTGTAGTATGTGCCAGCGCCGGCAATCATGCACAAGGGTTTGCTTTTAGTTGCAAAAACCTACATGTAAAAGGGGTAATATTTATGCCAATCATCACGCCCAAACAAAAAGTTACACAGACTAAAATGTTTGGTGAACATTTTATAGAAGTAAAACTGGTGGGCGATACTTTTGATGATTGTGCGGCGGCAGCAAAAAGATATACTATAGAAAATGAATTAACCTTTATACCCCCGTTTGATGATCACAGGATCATTGAGGGGCAGGCCACCGTAGGGTTGGAAATCATGGAAGATCTTTCAGACATTGATTATTTATTTGCACCTGTTGGAGGCGGAGGATTGGTAGCAGGGGTAGGTTCTTATTTCAAAACTTATTCGCCCAATACAAAAATCATCGGAGTAGAACCGGAAGGCGCTCCTTCTATGAAAGAAGCGTTAAAAAACGGTGCTCCGGTAACGCTTCACAGCATCGACCGTTTTGTAGATGGTGCTGCCGTAAAACGGGTAGGTGATGTGACGTTTGAAATTTGCAAAGACGTTGTAGATGAAATGCACCTGGTGCCTGAGGGAAGAGTATGCAGCACCATTTTAAAATTGTACAACGAAGATGCTATTGTAGTAGAACCCGCTGGTGCGTTAAGTGTGACTGCACTGGATGATTATGCGGAGATCATCAAAGGTAAAAATGTGGTTTGTATCGTTAGCGGGAGCAACAACGATATTGATCGAATGCCGGAAATAAAAGAACGCAGTCTTCAATACGAAGGATTGAAACATTATTTACTGGTGAATTTTGCACAACGTCCAGGTGCGTTAAAAGAATTTGTGAGTGAGGTACTCGGCCCCACAGACGACATTACCCGTTTTGAATACATGCAAAAAACCAACAAGGAAAGCGGGCCTGCTCTCATCGGCATTGAACTAAAAAGCCCGGAAGATTATGTGCTGCTACTTCAAAATTTAAAACGGCTACACATGAATTATACAGAATTAAATAAAGATGATACGTTGTTTGGGTATTTGGTTTAGAGGTTTCAAAGGTTTAAGAAGTTCAAAGGTTCAACAGTTCAAAGGTTCAAAAGTTCAAAGGTTCAACGTTTAACGTTCTTTCAACTTAGAACATTCATTTAATGCTTCGAAGATTTCACCTTTCACTTTTTACCTTTGACCTTTCACCCTTGACCTTTCACCCAAAATAATCCTCCCCCTAAAAAAGCCAACATTCGATCGCCGCCTGTTATTAATATTCATCACCAAAACACTATTCGGTTTATGGCTGAACAAAAAGGTTTATACGATTCACAGTTTGAACATGATGCATGCGGTATCGGCTTTGTTGCACATATCAATGGCAGTAAATCGCACCAGAATATTTCTGATGCGTTGACCGTGCTGGAGAATATGGAGCACCGGGGTGCGTGCGGTTGCGAAAACAATACTGGTGATGGTGCCGGTATCATGCTGCAAATGCCACACGAATTCTTTTTTGATGAATGCCTTAAACTAGGCGCCCATCTCCCTGCATTTGGAAAATACGGCGTGGCCGTAATTTTCTTTCCTAAAGAAATAAGGCTGCGGGAAGAATGCAGGGCCATCTTTAACCGTACAGCAGAAAAGCTGGGGCTGGAAGTGATGGTTTACAGAAAAATTCCTGTAAACACGCATGATATCGGAGCCACAGCCATGAGTGTGGAGCCGGAAATGGAACAGGCATTTGTGACCTGTCCCGATCATATTTCCAACCCGGAAGATTTTGAAAGAAAATTATTTATACTAAGAAATTTCAGCAGCCATACCATTGCCAATACGGTGATGCAGGATGCTATTGGTTTTTATATTGCTTCGCTTTCTTATAAAACAATTGTTTACAAAGGCCAGCTTACAAGTTCGCAGGTAAGAACTTATTTTACAGACCTGAGTAACAAAAGATTGGTAAGCGCATTTGGACTGGTGCATTCCCGTTTTGCTACCAATACTTTTCCTTCATGGAAACTGGCACAACCCTTTCGTTACATCGCACATAACGGAGAGATCAATACTTTGCAGGGAAACCTCAACTGGCTCAAAACAAGTGAGAAAAATTTTACTTCTCCTTTCTTTACAAAAGAAGAAATGGAAATGCTGCTGCCCATTGTAACCAGCAGCCAGAGTGATTCTGCCAGCCTTGATAATATCATAGAATTATTAACACTTTGCGGCCGTTCGCTGCCGCATGTGATGATGATGCTTATCCCGGAAGCATGGGATGGCAATGAACAAATGGATCCCGTAAAAAAAGCTTTTTACGAATTTCACTCAGCCTTCATGGAGCCATGGGATGGGCCTGCATCTATATCATTCACCAACGGAAAAATGATCGGGGTAATCTTAGACAGGAATGGCCTGCGTCCATCCAGGTATTGCATTACAAACGATAACCGGGTGATTATGGCTTCCGAAACAGGCACTTTGCCGATAGACCCATCCACCATTATTGAAAAAGGAAGATTGCAGCCGGGCAAAATGTTTGTGGTAGATATGGAGCAGGGAAAGATCATCAGTGATGAAGAACTTAAACAAAATATATGCTCCCAAAAGCCTTATGGCGACTGGTTGAATAAATATAAAATTCGGCTGGAAGAATTACCCGAACCAAGGGTTATGTTTACCCACCTGGAACATGAGCAGGTATATCAATACCAGAAAGCTTTTGGTTATACATCCGAAGACCTGGAGCATATTATTACGCCGATGGCCTTGGATGGAAAAGAGCCCCTGGGATCAATGGGCACAGATACGCCACTGGCCATTTTTAGTGATCAGCCACAACACCTGAGCAGTTATTTTAAACAATTATTTGCGCAGGTAACCAACCCTCCTATTGATCCTATCAGGGAAAGGTTGGTGATGTCGCTGGCAAGTTTTGCTGGTAATAACGGAAACCTGTTATTGGAAGATCCACTTACCTGTCACAGCGTAGCTTTAAAGCACCCGATACTCACCAATCATGAACTGGAAAAAATAAGGAGTATCGATACCGGACTTTTCCAGGCCAAAACATTACAATGCTATTTTAAGGCAGATGGCAAGCCGGGCTCGCTCAAAACTGCTCTGGACAGGCTTTGCCGCTATGCAGTAGACTCCGTAGAGGATGGATTTAAAGTGTTGATCCTGCAGGACAGGGCCATCGATTCTAACCATGCACCTATCCCCTCACTGTTAGCCGTAGCCGCAGTTCATCATCATCTTATCCGAAAAGGAAAGCGGGGCCAGGTAGGCATTATTGTAGAAGCAGGTGATGTTTGGGAAGTGCATCATTTTGCCTGTTTAATTTCTTTTGGTGCCACTGCAATCAATCCTTATCTAGCTTTGTCGTCTATCAGGGATATGAAAGAAAAAGAGAAGATGCAAACTTCTTTAACCGATGATGTACTCAAACAAAACTATATCAAGGCCATAAAAGATGGGTTGCTTAAAGTATTTTCAAAAATGGGTATCTCTACCCTGCAGTCATACCAGGGAGCTCAGACTTTTGAAATACTGGGACTTAATAAAGAAGTTGTGAAAACTTATTTCACCGGTGCCACTTCAAGAATAGAAGGGCTCGGCCTGGATGAAATTGCAAGAGAAGCTTTGGCCAAACATTATTTTGCTTTCAGCAAAAAAGATGTACCGGTAGATCGTCTACCCGTTGGCGGTATCTTCCAGTGGAAACGCAAAGGGGAATTTCATTTGTTTAACCCGCAAACGATCCATTTGCTGCAACATGCCACCAAAACAAATGATTACGCAACATTTAAAAAATATTCAAAACTGGTAAACGACCAGGCAGAAAGGGCCTGTACCATCCGCAGTCTTTTCCAGTTTAAAATTGACAGCCCTTCTATTTCCATTGATGAAGTAGAACCTGCAGCTTCTATCTACAGAAGATTTGCAACAGGTGCCATGAGCTTTGGCTCCATTAGCTGGGAAGCCCATACCACACTGGCTATTGCCATGAACCGGCTGGGTGGAAAAAGCAATACCGGCGAAGGCGGCGAGGATGAAAGCAGATACGGACGTTTGCCAAATGGTGATAGCATGCGCAGTTCAATTAAGCAGGTGGCGAGTGCAAGATTTGGCGTAAACAGTTTATACCTTACTGAAGCAGATGAGCTACAAATAAAAATGGCACAGGGCGCAAAGCCCGGCGAGGGCGGACAATTGCCGGGTGATAAAGTGGATGAGTGGATTGGAAAAACGAGACACTCCACACCTGGTGTTGGATTAATTTCTCCACCACCCCATCATGATATTTATTCAATTGAAGATTTGGCGCAATTGATTTTTGATTTAAAAAATGCCAATCGTGCTGCACGCATCAGCGTGAAGCTGGTGAGTAAAGCCGGTGTGGGCACCATTGCTGCAGGAGTTACCAAGGCAAAAGCAGATGTGGTATTGATAGCTGGCCATGATGGCGGTACTGGCGCTTCGCCGGTTTCTTCCATTCGCCATGCAGGACTTCCATGGGAGTTGGGGCTGGCAGAAGCACACCAAACTTTGGTAAAAAATAAATTACGTAGCCGTGTGGTTTTACAAGCCGATGGTCAGATGAAAACCGGCCGTGACATTGCGATTGCCGCCTTGCTGGGCGCAGAAGAATGGGGCATTGCTACCGCTGCACTGGTTGTAGAAGGTTGTATCATGATGCGCAAGTGTCATATGAATACCTGCCCGGTAGGCGTGGCCACACAGGATCCGGAATTGAGAAAACGTTTTACCGGCAATGCAGATCATGTGGTTAATTTCTTCCAATTTATTGTGCAGGAGCTCAGGGAGATCATGGCAGAACTAGGTTACAGAACCGTGAATGAGATGATTGGCCAGGTACAACATTTGGAAATGAGGGAAAACATCGATCATTGGAAATTCAGCAAGCTTGACCTCTCTCCCATTTTATACAAAGAGCCCGCCTCCCCTTTTACCGGTCTTTTTCAATCTGAAACGCAGGATCATGGTATGGATGAAGTGCTGGACTGGCAATTATTAAAAGCGGCCGAGCCTGCTTTAATCCGGCAGGAAAAAATAATCGCCTCTTTCAATATTAAGAACACAGACCGCACTACGGGTACGATCCTCTCTAACGAGATCACCAAAAAGTACAAAGGCGCTGGTTTACCGGATGATACTATTCATTTTAAGTTTAGTGGAACTGCAGGGCAAAGTTTTGGTGCATTTAATACAAAAGGAATTACCATGGAACTGGAGGGCGATGCCAACGACTATTTCGGCAAGGGACTGAGTGGTGCAAAATTGATCATCTATCCATCTAAAAATGCTTCTTTTGTTCCCGAAGAAAACATCATCATTGGTAATGTGGCCTTTTACGGCGCCACTGCTGGAGAAGCCTACATCCGTGGCAAAGCAGGCGAACGTTTTGCGGTGCGTAACTCCGGTGCCCATGCCGTAGTAGAAGCTGTGGGAGATCATGGGTGTGAATATATGACAGGAGGTGTTGTACTGATACTCGGTGATACGGGTAGAAACTTTGCCGCCGGTATGAGTGGTGGTATTGCATATGTATATGATGTAAAGAACGTTTTTCCGCAAAACTGCAATATAGAAATGGTGGACCTCGATACCTGTGAGCTGGATGACAAAAATCAATTGTTCAGCATGCTCCAAAAGCATTTGCAGTTAACGGGAAGCACTGTGGCCAAATTTATTTTAGAAGACCTGGATAACCAGTTGCAACATTTTGTAAAAGTGTTTCCAAAAGACTATAAAAAAGCACTTCAACTAAGAACGCTTAAAGGTGAACTTAAGACAGGCTAACCTGTTCAGTTTTTAAAAGATCTTTTAAAAAAGTAGATAAATGATTTTGTAACGAGCAACTGTAATTCTATTAAGCATCCCTGCCCGTTCCGTTCAGGCGGGGTTGCGCCTGCCCCGACGAGCGAAGCGGAACTCGGGGTCGCACACTTGACCATTTTATCTTAGTTCAACAATTTTAAATCACCGCATTCTTTGTAGAATGCCAAAATGTGGGTATGGGTAAACCAACAGGATTCAAAGAATTTTCAAGAGAGCTACCGCCAAAAAAACCGGTGGCAGACAGGCTGCAGCATTACAACGAATTTGTAGAAAAATTCAGTGACGAAAAGCTCAATGAGCAGTCTGGTCGATGTATGGACTGTGGTGTGCCCTTTTGCCACAGCGGCTGCCCATTGGGAAATGTAATCCCAGAATTTAATGATGCGGTTTACCATGGTCAATGGAAAGAAGCATACGATGTGCTGGTATCTACCAATAACTTTCCGGAGTTTACCGGCCGCATCTGCCCTGCCCCTTGCGAATCTGCATGCGTATTGGGCATCAATCAGCCACCGGTGGCCATCGAAGAAATAGAAAAGCACATCATTGAAATTGCTTTTGAAAAAGGATTTGTGTTGGCTCGTAAACCCGTTATCCGTACAGGTAAAAAAGTGGCTGTCATAGGTTCCGGTCCGGCTGGGCTTGCAGCTGCCGCACAGTTAAATTATGCGGGCCATGCAGTGGTTGTGTTTGAAAGAGATGACCAGCCTGGCGGATTGCTACGTTATGGCATTCCGGATTTTAAACTGGAAAAATGGGTGGTAGATAGAAGAATAAAACTGATGGAAGAAGAAGGAATTGTTTTTAAATGCAATGCCAATATTGGAGTGAATGTTTTGATGAATGATATTTTACGAGAATACAATGCCATTGTGTTGGCTTGTGGTTCTACTGTTCCAAGAGACCTTACCATCCCTGGCAGAAATTTGAAAGGCGTGCATTTTGCCATGGATTTTTTAAAGCAGCAAAATAAACGCAATGCTGCGATTGATCCTTTGGTAAATGCAGCTATAGAAAGCAATATTGTTGGAGAGAACATTTTTGCAACCGCCAAAAACGTAGTGGTGATTGGTGGTGGCGATACCGGGTCTGACTGTGTGGGCACTTCCAAACGGCATGGCGCTTTATCTGTAACCCAGTTTGAACTGTTGCCAAAACCTCCCGAACAAAGAACTGAATTGATGCCCTGGCCATCATACCCAATGGTTTTAAAAACCACTTCAAGTCATGAAGAAGGTTGCGAACGGCAATGGGCCACGGCTACCAAAGAATTTATAGGAGATGAAAATGGTTACCTCACTGCACTGAAGATTGTTGACCTTGAATGGAAAGGTTCTGCAGACGGACGTCCGGCACAGTTTACAGAAAGGCAGGGCAGTGAAAGAACCATTCCCTGCGAAATGGTTTTATTGGCTATGGGATTTTTACACACACAGCACAAGGGACTTGTAGATAATCTTGAGCTGGAAAAAGATGAACGGGGAAATGTAAAGGCAACAGAAAAAAATTACCAGACCAGTCTCCCAAAAATATTTGCCGCAGGCGATGTGCGTCGTGGACAGTCTTTGGTAGTGTGGGCTATAAGCGAAGGAAGAGAATGCGCCCAACAAGTAGATGAATACTTAATGGGATACTCATTCCTTGAGCGCAAAGACCGACAGATCAGTTGGGCATAAAAGATAGCACTGAGCTTGCAATAAAAAAGGTATCCGTTCTGGATACCTTTTTTATTTTTTAGAAGGCATATTATTACATATATATAAACATAATATAAACAATTCGAGTAAATGTGTGACTGTTTAGAGCCTCCCCATGCTGCGATTTAAAATTTAATATTCTTGAAATCAAGTATTTGTGAAGTATTTCTAATTATATCCAAATATATTATGTAATATATGCATATAACTTATTAAGCGCTATCGTTGAAATATTTTTGATATTTTAGTGAAATAGTACAGATTTAAAAAATAATCATCTACTAAAATTGAACAACATGATCAAAAAACTTACTGCAAGACAAATTGCACCATTCCTCATTTTAGCCGTGGTGGCTTTAGTGGCATTGTTTATCCCTGCGCTGCCTCACTACGAAGATAAGGCCGGGGCTTATAGTGCGGCTGATATTTCGTGGATCATCGTAGCCACCGCATTGGTGTTTTTAATGACTCCTGGTTTAGCCTTTTTTTATGGCGGCATGGTTCACCGCAAGAATGTGATATCTACCATGATAAAAAGCGTTGTAGCCGCAGGTGTGGTTGGTGTATTGTGGATCGTGGTTGGTTTCAGCCTGGCATTTGGTGATTCCATGGGTGGTGTCATTGGAAATCCCGGCACTTTCCTTTTCTTTAAAAATGTAACCTCTGGCGCTCCGTGGAGCCTGGCTCCTACGATTCCGCTGGCCTTGTTTGCCCTGTTTCAGATGATGTTTGCCGTTATCACTCCTGGCCTCGTGGTGGGTGCCGTGGCAGAGCGGATACGATTCTCGTCTTATATTTTATTTACGGTTCTATTTTCCTTACTCATCTATGCGCCTCTCGCCCATTGGAGCTGGCACCCGGATGGCTTCCTGTTTAAAATGGGAGTGCTGGATTTTGCCGGCGGAACAGTAGTTCATATTTCTGCTGGTTGTGCAGCCCTTGCAGGTGCGTTGGTTTTAAAACGCCGTAAGAGTCATATAGAGAAGAAAGAGATTCCTCCTGCGAATGTTCCTTATGTTTTAATAGGTACCGGTTTGCTATGGTTTGGTTGGTTTGGGTTTAATGCAGGTTCTGCCCTGGGCGCCAATGCCCTGGCAGTATCTGCTTTTGCAACAACTAATACGGCTGCTGCAGCGGCTGGTTTGAGCTGGATGTTTTTTGATGTACTGAGAGGAAAGAAACCATCGGTGTTAGGCTTTTGTATCGGTGCAGTGGTGGGGCTTGTAGCCATTACACCTGCTGCTGGTTTTGTAGCCATTCCACAAAGTATTTTTATAGGAGTTGTAGCGGCCATCATATCGAACATCGCTGTTTTCTACAAACAGAGATCAAGGTTGGATGATACGCTGGATGTATTTCCTTGTCACGGTATAGGTGGTATGGTAGGTATGTTGATGACAGGCTTCCTGGCTACCAAAGCAGTGAACAGCGCTGGCAACGATGGATTATTTTATGGCAACGCCACTTTCTTTTTTACCCAGCTAAAGGCCCTGGCAATCGTGGTAACTTTTAGCTTTGCCGGTTCATGGCTCATTTTCAAATTCATCAATTTCATTCTTCCGCTGAGAGTTACAGAAGCCGAAGAAGAGCTAGGCCTTGATGCTTCTCAGCACGACGAGAAATATACCCAGGGCACATTGGTGGTTCACAACAATGGAACCATCAAAGAAACGATGATTGACGAGTAACTTTACTTCAACATTTTCAAACAAAAAAGGTACAACCGTTATGTGAGCTTCTGGACAAAGTTCATGGCTGTACCTCTTATTAATAACTAAATCTAATTACAATGTTAAGAAAATTATCCTTAGCAGGGGTATCTGCTGTGTGTTTTTTCAACGTTCATGCCCAGGATTCTACCAAATCTTTTACCCTTACCGGATCACTGGATGCCTATTACCGTTACAACTTTGCAGGCAAACTAAACAACTACACCAGTTTTACAAACTCTCAAAGTTCCTTCGAGCTCGGCATGGCAACATTGAGAGCAGATGCCACAGCGTTAAGCGGTAAAGTAGGCGCCACAGTAGACCTGGGATTTGGCCGCAGGGCAGAAGAATTTTCTTACAATGATGGCAATGATAATGCAGGCAATGGCAGTGATAAAAATGGATTTCTAACGCTGTCTGCCATCAAACAAGCATTTGTGACCTACGCTCCGAGTGCTAAAGTAAAATTTACAGCCGGTAAATTTGCAACTCATGTGGGCTACGAGTTATTAGATGCGCCCCTAAACAGAAATTACAGCATGAGTTACATGTTTACCAACGGACCATTTTTTCACCAGGGTTTAAAAGCTGATTTTACTGCAGGTGCTGTTGGATTTATGATTGGTATTACCAATTATACTGATCAAAGTACAGCAACTACTACCGTTAAGAATCTGATAGCCCAGGTAAGCGGGGCTACTAAAAACGGTAAACTTAAAGTTTATCTAAATTATTCTGGTTTTGGGGGTTCCGATATGGGCGAGAATCCCAGTGGTCTAAAATCTCTGAACCAGGTAGATGCTGTTGTAATTGGTACTATCAGTAGCAAATTTAATATTGGTTACAATGGTACGGTTCAGTCCAGGAAGCCGGTGAGTGGAACCAGCGGAAGCTGGATTGGCAACGCCTTGTACCTTAATTTTGATCCCACTGCTACCATAGGTCTTACGCTTAGGAGTGAATATATCAGCGACAAAGATTTGGTTTATTACGGCACCAAAAACATCTTTGCCAATACACTTTCCCTCAATGCTAAAGTAGGCCCCCTCACCATTGTGCCAGAGCTGAGATTTGAAACAGCGCAGAGCGGCATTTTTCTGAAAGAAAATGGCACCGCTTCCAAATCTACCGCTACTGCATTGCTCGCAGTAATGTATAAATTTTAATAACTTTTTCAACAGGCAGTCAATCGAAAAGCAAAGCCCCTATTCTTTTAGGGGCTTTGCTTATTACATTTTCATGCAGAGTTTCTGCCGGCGTTAATGATTCCGAAGGAAGATCGTATCACCAGCTTTTCAAATGTTTCTTTCAACGGATCGGTTTCCAGTTGCTCCTCAGCTTGCCGTATGGACGCCATGGCAAATTGCTGAATGGTAGCCAATGGTAACACAATTCTTTCTCTCATGGCTATAGACAGTTGCTCTACCGGATAATTTGCCATCAAAGCTGTTTTACCTGTAAGTAAGAAAATGTATTTTTTGGTAAGCTCATATTCATCATAAATCATCTGCCAGAGCTCACCGTATTTGGGATGCGTACTTATATATTGCGTGAGAGGGAAATAACATTTTTTCATAGCCATTTCACAGTTGTCGATGAGTGTTTTAAAAAATAAAGACTCATTGTAAAAGGTTTTTAAGGCCAGCAAAGAGCCGTTGGCTTCTGCCGATTGCAATGCTGTGCCTACACCATAATAGCCAGTTACATTCTGTTTTAACTGGCTCCATGCACCTACAAAAGGAACTGCTCTAAGTTCTTTAAAAGACAGTTTTCCCGTAACTGAGCGGCTTGCAGGGCGGCTGCCAATATTGGTTTCACTGTAAAACCGGAGCGGGCTCACATGCGACAAGTAATCTGTAAAACTGGGGTGATTTTTTAACCTGCAATAGGATGTGAAGCTGTCATCTGCCAGTTGCTGCAGCATGGCTTCCTCTTTAGCCTGCAGCGTTCCCGGCCTTTTGTTGAACAGCTCATTAGAGATACCTGCATGAATCAATTGCTCTATGTTATACTGGGCTGAATCAATGGTGCCAAAATTACTACTCACTGTCTGGCCCTGTATCGTCAGTTGTATTTCTTTGTTAGAGATATTCTGGCCCATAGAAGCGTAAAACTGGTGCGTTTTTCCGCCGCCTCTCGCCGGGGGGCCACCCCGACCGTCAAAAAACACCACATCTATGTTGTATTGTTGAGCAATAGCGGACAGTTCCTCTTTAGCCTTGTAAATACTCCAGTTGGCCATGAGGTAACCCCCATCTTTGGTACCATCGCTGAAGCCCAGCATGATCGTTTGTTTTCGTCTCCTTCTTAGCAAGTGATGCTGGTAAGCAGCATTCTCATACAAAGTCTTCATAATGCCGCCTGCCCTTTGTAAATCGTCTACAGTTTCAAACAAGGGAACAATATCTATCTCCATCTCTCCCGGTTTCCAGCCACAGAGAATAAACAACCCAAACACTTCCATTACATTTAAGGCGCTGTTGCATTGGCTTATGATGTACCGGTTGCATCCCTGCTCTCCGTTAAGATCCTGTATGGTTCCAATGGCCTGTATGCTTTCTAATGTGTCTGTTACCAGCGAATCCTCAAAAGTAAAATTTGTGGTAGCATGTGTATTGCTACTCAAAAAGTTCATTTTTTCGGGCACCGACCAGGCAGCATAATCCCCGGGCACTCCTAATGAGTTGGCAGCTATTGCTTCCAGCACTTTGTTATGAACAGAACTCTCTTGCCTCACATCCAATGACGCAAAATGAAGCCCAAACGTGGCCACCTTGTTAATTAGGTTGTCTACAAGGTGTACAAATAAACTACTGTGCTGCTGAATGAGGATTTGTTTAATTTCAAAAAGTGTATTTAGTATTTCATTTTGTGTAAGTGCGGTTCGCTGTCCCGGTATAAAAATATTTTCGTACAATTTTTTTTCCAGGTCGTTGAGCAATGGATCTATGCCGCTGAAAGTAAGTCTGCGCTTCATTTTACGTACATCCAGGTAATAGCATTTGATGATACTGCCCCGCAGCGCATCCGCTACTTTTAAAGTGGTGGCTGCATTTACAAAAGGGTTGCCATCCCTGTCGCCCCCTGGCCAAAAGCCCATGTTGATGATGCTGTTGTTTTCGCTAACCGCTTGTGGAAACTGGTTTTTTACAAATGAAATGATGTTGCCGGAAGCCGCATAAAATACATTCTCCAAATACCATATGAGGCTAACGGCCTCATCGTAGGGAGTAGGCTTTTGTTTTTTAAAAAAGGGAGTTTTTCCGAGTTGCTTTAGGTAAACATTGATGAGGCCTGCATCGTTGCTGGCCATTGCTTTAGAAAGGTCATGGATGATACCCAGCACTTGCCCCGGATAAAACTGTGTGGGGTGTGCAGTAAGCACCATTCTCACTTTAAAGTGTTTTAGTTTTTCTGCAAGTGCTGATTCTTTTTTCTGATCCTGTATTTGCAGCACCAGGTGCTTAAGGCTTCCTGGCCCCGATGTATCGTGTACCTCATTAAAAGCAGCATCTTCCAGGGCATCAAATAAAACCACCTGGCGCTCTATAAATTGTATGAGCCTGAATAAGAAATTCAGTTTTTCCTCCCGGCTTTGAAAATTAGTATGTTTTGTGAAAAATGTTTCAATGATTTCCTTTGGACTCAGCCCCTTTTTGTAACCTTCTTCACAATTGTCCAGCAACAAGGAAAGCATGATGCCGGTTTTTTCAATACGATGAAAAGGGAGCCCCGTAAAAAGAATGTTGTAAAGCTGAAATTTTAATCCTACGTAAGTTTTAAACTGCCTTAAACCATTCAACTGATATTCACTCATGGTGCTTCATTTTTTAAAATTGAAAAACGGCTGGCAGCAATCTGCTTTAAAAATACTAAAAAATACAGTCTCTTATTATTTACCTTTTTGGCTGATGATAAATACGGCCGGTATAGGTCTTTGTAAACCTTTGTCGCTTGGCTTTATAGTTTCTTTACCATTCACAAGCATACAACTGCTGCCGCCGCCATCCAGGTTTAGCGCCTCTTCACAACGAAGTGCTGTCAGGAGTTTGGCAGCTTGCAACAGGCTTGCACCTTCGGCTATGCCGGGGTTTCGCCCTTCAATTACCATTACAATCAATTTATCATCTTTCGTGTATCCCATTAAGGTTCTGGGGTGTAGGTCGTTGATGGCCTTACCTGCAAATTTCAATTCTTCATTATTGGTAATTTTTACTTGCCCGTTTTGAACGAGTACAGGGCCGCCACCAACAGCCGTTTGCACTTTCCATTTCTTTAATAGAGGCTTAAGTTTCTTTACCCCGGTAAAACCTGCACTAAATATTTTAGAAGAATACCCTTCTGCTTTTTTAAACGAAAAAGCAGCAACTGAATCTTTAATTGCTGTTTGCACTATTTGAAACGCATAAGGCTCTTTTCGAGAAGAATCAGTATAAGTCCACGCTACATCGGCCTTTCTATTCTTAGAAATTCCTATGGCGCTTGCAAAAGGATGCTGATACAGCAATGTATCCTTTCCTTTCATGGGGATCGTATGAGTATTATAACTTATTATTTTTCCATTCTTTACGACCATGTTTAAATTTTGATTGGTAGCAAAAGAGAAAAAGGTTGTATTCACTACCAGCAAGGGTTGGCCGCCTTTTTCATAGAAGCCCGCAGGCGTGAGCCTGCTGTTACTCGTAGTATCTGTAGTGAAGACCAGTTTTTTATTTTTTAAATCAGCGATTGTATAATAGGCTGTAAAAGGCTTTCCATCCAGGGAGTCTGTTGTTTTAAACACATGAAAGCCTTTTGGTAAGGGCCCAAAGTCAGCATCTGCGTTAGCCCATTTTACTTGTGCTTTTATTGTTACACAAAAGCAGCTTAGCACAACCGTTGCGCAAACTATTTTTCTAAAAGAATGTGCAGCTATTTGCATTTGGTTTTTTGGTTTATTAAAAAGCCTTTACATTACTGCAAAGGCCTTTTATTATCCTATATTTTTGTGCTTAAATGTCAATCACTTTAAACCGCGGCCAGTTCTGCAGCCAGGGTTTTTTCTTCCATCCATTTGTTTCTACCCCAATTTGGTATCACGTGTTTTTCGCTGTGGTAAGATGAGC
>JANPJW010000439.1:0-3273 GCA_031425715.1 Chitinophagaceae bacterium
TTGTCCCGAAAGCTTTCGGGATGAACTGTTTAATCTCTTGAACCTTTGTTAGACTGCAAAGCTGGTTCCGCAGCCGCAGGTACTACTAGCATTAGGGTTATTAAAAGTGAACCCCCGGGAATTTAAACCACCCTGCCAGTCTATTTGCATGCCTGCAAGATAGAGATCATGCGACCGGTCTATAATAAAATGGATCCCATCAATTTCGAAAGATTCATCCTTTTCAGTCTTGGGTTCAAAATCCAGTACGTAGGTCATGCCACTGCAGCCACCACCCTTCACTCCTACTCTCAGCAAGTTATTAGTATCAAAACTATCTTCATTCATGAGTCGCTTAATTTCTGCAACGGCACTTTCTGTAAAAGAAACTGGGGCCTTGATATCTGTCTCCATTGTAATATTATTTCTGTAAAAGTACAACGAATTAAAAAGCTGACATGGCTGTATGGTTTCGAAAAAAGGAATTTATAAATGTAAACCTGTTAATACTTTATGATGACTATTTTTGCACCGAAAAATATTTATATGACTCTTGCAGCTGTCACCATTTTCCACCTTGTTTTTGCAGGTATTTTCATGTTTTTTATTGCGATAGCCTGGTTACTTGCCGAGTTCAATGGCATGAAAGAAGAAATACGGATGCGCTTAGGTATCAACAATGAAACTTTGAAACTCAGGTTGCAGGCTTATGAGCGCCTCACCCTTTTTGCTGAAAGGGCCGGACTCAAAAACCTGGTAAGCCGCTCCTCTTTAAATTCTTTTGGAGAAAGTGCCGCAACGCTACATAACCATCTCGTAAACGAAATAAAGCAGGAGTTCGAGTACAATGTGAGCCAACAAATATATGTGAGCAAAGAAGTATGGAATGCAGTCACTAAGTTGAAAGACCAAAACATATTTATCTTAAACCAACTGGCAGCGTCCTTGCCAAACCAGGCCACTTCGATGGAACTCGGTAGAACCATTTTAGAATATAGCATGACAGAGAAAGCGGAACTCAATAATATTGTGTTAGATGCTTTACAATATGAAGCAAAAAAAATATTCTAAAACAGATCATCCTGTCCCTCAAACAAATTCGTATGCATCACGACAATAAAAAATATACAGATTCGGGTATTGAGATCAAGGAAGTATACAGCAAGGGCCTTGCCCAACCTGTGGACGATCCATTGCCCGGTGAGTTTCCTTTTTCAAGAGGTGTGCAAACGTCCATGTATCGTGGCCGGCTGTGGACGATGCGACAGTACGCTGGTTTTTCTACAGCAGAGGAAAGCAACAAGCGATACCATTATCTCTTAAGCCAGGGAGTAAGCGGCCTTAGTGTGGCGTTCGACTTACCCACCCAGATTGGCTACGACAGTGACCATGAACTTGCAAATGGTGAAGTAGGTAAGGTTGGCGTGGCCATAGACAGCCTGGAAGATATAGAAGAATTATTTGCGGGAATTAACCTGCAAGAAGTTTCCACCTCTATGACCATCAATTCTACCGGGTTTATTTTGCTGGCGTTTTATGTGGCACTTGCAAAAAAACAAGGTGCAGATCTTACGAAAATAACCGGTACTATTCAGAACGACATTTTAAAAGAGTATGCCGCCCGTGGAACTTACATTTATCCGCCCAAGCCAAGCATGCGGATCATCACTGATATTTTTGAATGGTGCAGCCAGGAGATACCGAAATGGAATACCATTTCTATATCAGGTTACCATATACGTGAAGCAGGCAGCACCGCTGTGCAGGAAATAGCTTTTACATTGAGCAACGGAAAAGCCTATGTACAGGCTGCCATGGCGAAAGGGCTGGACATCGATGTTTTCGGGAAGCGTCTCTCTTTTTTCTTCAATGCACACAACAACCTTTTTGAAGAGGTTGCCAAGTTTCGGGCTGCAAGAAAAATGTGGGCGCTTATGATGAAAGAACTGGGGGCTACAGATGAAAAAGCCATGATGCTTAGGTTTCATACGCAAACGGGAGGAAGTACGCTGACTGCGCAACAACCTTTAAATAACATCAGCAGGGTAACGATTCAAACCCTCGCCGCAGTAATGGGAGGTACACAATCTCTGCATACCAACGGCTACGATGAAGCGCTGAGCCTGCCCACAGAAGAAGCTGCAAAAATTGCTTTGCGCACACAGCAGGTGGTGGCTTTCGAAAGCGGCGTACCAGAAACTGCCGATCCCCTGGCTGGAAGTTATTTTGTGGAAGCACTGACCAATGAGGTAGAAAATGAAGCCTGGAAATTGATCGAAAAAATAGATGCCATGGGCGGCAGTGTAGAAGCCATAGAACAAGGATTTATTCAGGATGAAATTGCAGCAAGTGCCTACAAGTATCAAAAGGATATAGAGTCGGGGGATAAGATTATTGTGGGCGTAAATAAATTTCAAACGGAGGAAACCTATATAACACCCTCATTTAAAATTGATGAGAGCATCCAAAAATTACAGATAGCCAAAATTGCAGCGCTTAAGCAAAGAAGGGACAGTGGAAAAGTAGCCCAATGCCTGGAACGAATTGCCAACTGTGCACAAGGAACGGAAAACCTGATGCCGGCAGTGTTAGAAGCAGTGGAAAATTATTGTACCCTCGGAGAAATATCAGACACGCTCCGAAAAGTTTTTGGCGAATACAAATAAAGCTTGCATTCCTCAAAAAAAACGGGCTGTTTGAGTTTTCAAACAGCCCGTTTCATTTCAGTCCTAGTTATTTGACTTGTTGCCTTTTAATAAAGCTACCAACAACAAGATGAAAACAGCACCACCCACAACCCAAACCCAGGGTTGCATCAAAAAGTTTGAATCGTCGCCTTTTGTATTAATGTCAATATCTAGTTTTTTAGTGTCTTGTGCCATGGCCACAACGCCCAGCAGAAGCGAAGTAAACAACATGGAGATTTTCATTTTTGCATTCATAATAGTCTGTTTCATGATTAAGAGTTTTTTAGAACTATACTCTTAACAATATCGTACCAAAGTATTCATCGATTGAATTAAACTGAGTCATGTATTTCTTGTAGACTATTTTCTACATAAGCTGCGAGGAGGTCACTCAATCCATCGTGTCACATATCTTTTAGGATAAACATATTTTCCGTAATCGTTTCGGGGTTCCAATTTATGACTACGATGTGACTAAAGATGCCAGGGAAATCATTGGGTACGCTACAGGGTACCCAATAAGGAGGTTTTGGTTGGTTAAATACTTAGCTCAGCTCTTTACTGCGAGACGGCAAAATATCGATGCAGAATTTTTCCAGTAGATTGA
>JANPJW010000440.1:0-3027 GCA_031425715.1 Chitinophagaceae bacterium
CTCGATGTGGGCCATCCCGGGAGCCAACAGGCTCCTGAAGACCTGCGGGAGTTTAGGTTGGCAATTGGAACGGCTTCGCTACAATATGGTGCGGCTTATTATCCCGGGTTGCACAGCATGCTCATAGAAGCAAGTGATGTAGGTTACATAAACCTTGACTCATCCATTTCGCTTCGGGAAATATTATTACCTTCTTCGCCGGCTTTAGTCCACAGCATCGAACAAATCGGGCCGGGCATTTCGAGAACAAAGAGAAAAAATATTCAGCAGGCTTTGCTGGCCGGCAGCCCCGATTATGCAAGGCTCATGCAAGCCGTCCAATTTAAAAGAAATACCGTGCCTCCGGCAGGCGCCGTGGCTGCTGTGTACAATTTTACGGACAATACAAGGGGTGTATGGAAGGCACCGGCCAACATAAGTTTGCAAGGAGTAATAGCACCGGCGGTTAAACTTACAGACGCACAACAACAAGACCTGCTTGCCGATGTTACCGGAGGGAAGTACATCAATGCCATCAGGGCATTTGAAGGAAAAGGTACTTTGATTTGGGGAGCAAGAACGCTGGATGGCAACAGCAACGACTGGCGTTATGTATCGGTGCGGCGCACCGTAATCCTGCTGGAACTATCCATTAGCCAGGCCATGAAAGATTTCATCTTCGAACCCAACACATCAGCTACCTGGATACAATGTAAAGCGGTAGCTGATAATTTTCTTTTTACTTTATGGAAACAAGGTGCATTAGCAGGAACGAAACCGCAAGATGCCTATCATGTAGCCATCGGGTTGGGAAATACCATGACAGCCAACGATGTACTGGAAGGTCGGATGCGCATGCAGGTGATGGTTGCATTGGTAAGGCCGGCAGAATTTATAGTACTTAGTTTTGAGCAAACCCAGCATACCTGAGGCTCTTTGGGTCACCGGGTTACAGCCCTATCTTTTCATTTACTAATTTTAAAATCACCGCTTCCTCCTGTACGGCCGCATTTTCTAAAGCCCTTCCTTTTGCGAGTAACTCCTCTACCGTTTGTTTGTGATTGTATCCTGCAGCATTGATGCGCACATTCATAAATGCGCCCATTACGGCAGTGCGGGCACAGAGCGCACCCACACCCGCATCCGATACAGAATTCGGATTTCCATTTTCTGCCATTGCCTTTATAATTTCCATACTTGCATACGAAGCCTGCATTACATGGAAGGGAACCTCCATGGCATTTTTGGTGGCTTGTTGAATCGCTTCGCTTCTATATACTTTTTCTTCTTCGCTGCCCTTGGGCAAAGCAAACGCCTGCATGATGCCATTGAAAGCAGCAGTATCTGCATCTACCAGTTGCAGCAATTGATTTTTTAATTGCTGTGCCTTGTGCGCCCATTCGCTAAATTCCAGCCAGCGATGGTCCCACCCTTTTTTATGAGCGCTTAAATTGGCCACCATGCCAGCCAGGGAAATACCCAACGCTCCCACATATGCGGCAATCGAGCCGCCACCAGGTGCCGGGCTTTCACTCGCTGTTTCATCTGCAAAATCAGCCAGGCTCATGTTCACCAATTTGCTGGATACCTTATCTGCCAGCATATATTCGATAATGCGTTCGTTTGCATGGAACGGCCCCAGCTCGTCAAGCCCCATGGATCTTACTGCAATACGGATAAGTTCTTTATCGCTCACACCTGTACTGCGTTGCTGTTTTGCTAAAAAATACCTGCCCGCATCTAACATGGCTTGCAGGGGAACCAGGCCCACCAATTCACTCCCTGTTACCCGAATGCCGCGGACGGCCGCTTTGCTGCATACTTCATCAAAGGCAATGTGAACGGGTGTAACATTGATATTGGTGAGGTTGATAGAAATCTGGGCAATGCCATATTCTTCAATAAACCAGCCGATGGCTTTCACCGATTTTAAGCTTCCTGGCATGTTTATTTTTACGCCGTTCTCTTCCACCGTTCTGCCAGCCTCCCGCACATCAAAAGCGATGGCATTGGCTCGCCTTGTAGAAGTGGTATTTAGGTTCACATTGTAAGCCACTAAAAAATCCCGGGCACCGATTACAGTTGCACCACGTTTTTCGTCGAAGACCGCCGGGCCAAAATCAGGCTTCCATTCCGGCAACAATATTTTGCGGGCAAAACCTTCGTACTCACCATTACGAATAGCCGATAAATTACTCCGCTCTTTGTTGGGTTGTGCCGCCTCATACAAATAAACGGGCAGCCCCAGTTCTTCGCCAACTCTTTTGGCAAGTTGTTGTGCATATGCTGCTGTTTCCTCAAGGCTAATGTTGGCAATGGGTATAAGAGGGCACACATCGGTAGCTCCCATACGAGGATGTGCACCGCTGTGCTGGCTCATGTCTATCAACTCTCCTGCTTTTTTTATTGCCCTGAAAGCTGCCTCTATCACGGCCGCCGGCTCTCCAACAATGGTAACTACCGTTCTATTGGTAGCTTTGCCGGCATCAACATTTAAAAGTCTGACAGCATCGACCATTTCAATTTCATCTGTAATTTGTTTGATGATAGCCTGGTCCCGCCCTTCGCTAAAGTTGGGCACGCATTCGATGATCTGTAACATGCTGGTTGTTTTTAGTTGCGCAAATATTATTTGGTCAATAGAGGTTAATACTGCCTGAATTACCTGGCGTCTTCAGCAAGATCGCCCGGGCTGTATTTATAAAATAACATTCCAACCGTCATGATCACACTGGAAAGCATGATCACAAAAAATAGAATGCCTTCATTAAAATTTTCCAGTTACGGTAAACGGCGCTTTTGCTATGGAAGCACAAGCGGAAGTAGGCAGTATTGCAATTGGCAAAAAAGCCAATCTTATTTTCACCAAACCAATTCCCTCCCTGGCTTACCTGCCCTATTCTTTTGGGCACAACCTTATCGATAAGGTAATGATTAACGGGGTTTTCTGTTAATGGTATTGCCGCAGATACACGAATAAAAAATGAAGATGTGTAGGTCATAGAAAGTGGAATAGTCATCTGCGCATCTGTTGCCAAATGTTTTATT
>JANPJW010000441.1:0-2417 GCA_031425715.1 Chitinophagaceae bacterium
TCGCTCCTGAGTTGCCTAATACAACTGCGTATCCATTGCCTGCATTATTTGCGGTGGTTGAGGTACCACTCAAAATGCAAGCAACTCCGTAAGCCCCTGAACCAAAACCAGCTGGATCAGTACGGATTTGACGCATATTAAAATTCCATGTAATAACTGCAGTATTAGAACTCAGAATAGGATTAAATGGTGAAATTATACTTGATGAAGGCGTATTTGCAAACATCCAACCATCTAAGTTGCCAGTTGCACTCCCATCATTACTGAGCTCTAAAAGACCTCCATTAATTCTGGCACCCCAATCTGGTCCGCTTCTAGAAAGAGACCAGGTAGAACTTGTACCTAACGGTCCGTTCACAATCGAGAAGGTTGCACCTGTAGAAGTTGTGAATGGATCACTAAATACTGTCTGTCCCCAACTGTTGGCTGTATTGAATTGAAACAATACAATCAACATTAAACTTAACAGACTGTACCTTTTTGTAAATAAAAACTGAGTTTTAGTGATGTTTACTGTCTTGTTGGTAAACAATAGTGTAAAAACTTTCATAAGCAATCGTTTGTTTTGGTAAAAACTAGTTATGGTCAGACAATAAGAACAGTTCATCCCCACCACAAGTGGTGAAAATGCGTGTTTCCTTATAAAATGTCGGGGTGAGTTAACGTGGGTATTCAGACGGCTGTATTCGCAATGCTGGTGTTCCAAGGATGATTGGCGCTATCAGGTAATCAGTAATTTTACCAGATACGGCAGACAAGATATATGAATATTTTTACACGAACATTTTTTTATGTGTTTATTTTACACAATATTTTCCCCCATTCCACAAACCAGTTCAGTGCCTGTGAAACCGGCTCCTTGCATTATAACCATAAAACTGCTGTTCACCTTCCAATGGAAAGCATGGCATTTAACCGACTTTTAAATATAAGGGATATCGTACCAGACGATACTAGCCTTAGTTAAAATGAACACCGGGATAGCAGAGATTAAAGGCAACAATAAATAAATGTAGAATGGAAATTAGCGGGATAAATGCCAGCGTAAATAAAATGATTGTACAATGAAAGAATCTTTATTTACTTAAATCACCGAGGAAAATAAATAAATGATCGATATCCCTACAATGGTGCACCCCGGCTACCGTAGCAATTAAAGTATAAGTTTTGAAGTGGTTTGTTATGGCAATAAACACCCGGCAATAAAACCCGGGAGGCAGGCATCATGCACAAGATGTAACCTACGTCCTGCTGACTCTTCGGGGTTCAGCCACATTTTTACAAGAACATCTATCCAAAATAAATAACTTACAGGTCTTATTTTGTATCAGACTATGAAGCTCTCAAAAAGTCCGGGGTATATCGTCCTTTCCCAATGGCTCGCCGCAAACAACCGCCAACCATTTCTCTTTCAACAACAAACCTGGGAGCAAATCGCAGATGGTAATTCTGGTTTGGTAAATGCACCTACCGGTTTTGGAAAAACTTACTCGGTATTTCTGGGAGCGTTGATACAATACATCAACAATAACCCAAAAGAATATCTCAGCAAAAAAAACAATGGCCTGCAGCTATTGTGGATTACCCCCTTGCGTGCGCTTGCAAAAGACATTGCACGTGCCATGCAGGAAGTGGTTACAGATTTAGGCATGCAGTGGCAGATAGGCATCCGGAACGGCGACACACCTGTAAATGAAAGAGCCCGGCAAAAAAGGCATATGCCCGAGGTACTCATCATCACCCCGGAGAGCCTGCACTTGCTGCTGGCACAAAAAGATTACCCGGACACTTTTAAAAATTTAAAAATTATAGCGGTAGATGAGTGGCACGAATTGCTGGGCAGTAAAAGAGGTGTGCAGGTGGAACTGGCGGTTTCAAGATTGGTGGGGCTGAGGAGAGGGGCAATGGTCAATGGTGAATGGTCAATGGTGGAGGATGAAAAGCTGAAAGGTGAAAGGTCGAAGTTGGAAGGTGAAAGGTCAAAGGTGAAAAGTGAAAGCCAGTCCCTTCAGGATGTAGAGGGGCAAAGGTCGAAGCTGAAAGACGACGAGCCGGGTGGACAGAGCTCACAACCAAATAAGCATTCAACATTCAGCACTCCTCCTTCCAAACTCAGTACTCAGCACTCATCACTTAACACTCATCACTCATCACTCTCCGTATGGGGTATTTCGGCTACCATTGGCAACCTGGAAGAAGCCAAAGATGTGTTGCTTTCATCGTTGTTGTATGGAGAGGACGTAAGGCCCGGGCAGGGCACCATTATAAAAGCCAAACTAAAAAAGAAAATACATATTGAATCAATCATACCCGAAGAAATAGAAAAATATCCCTGGGCAGGCCACCTCGGGATAAAGCTTGCAGATCGGGTATTGCCTATTATTGATCAACATAAAACCACGCTTATATTCATCAAC
>JANPJW010000442.1:0-3254 GCA_031425715.1 Chitinophagaceae bacterium
CCTTGAGTGAAATATACCTGGTAAATACAACCTGTCTAATTTATTGCAATCCCGGATTTTGTACCAGGTTGGGATTGATATCAATCTCTGCCTGCGGAATGGGCATGAACTTATTTCTGCCAATTACAAAATTATTAAACTCACTATCCCTTGCCTTTAATTGTGCCAGTTTTGCGGCGTCTTCAAAATACCCCCAGCGTGCAAGATCGTTCCAGCGAACAGACTCACCCGTTAACTCTGTAATACGTTCATGCTCTAATTGTAATTGAAATTGTGCTGCCGTCATGCCCGGCCTTGCAGCCGTAAGTGTTGGCATACCTGCCCTCTGCCGTACCCTGTCTACAAAAGGATAAGCTTCTGCAGTTCTGTTTAAATTGTTCAAAGCCTCTGCATACATCAACAACACATCTGCCAAACGCAGTGCTCTAAAATTGATCGGGCTGTTGAATACTTCAAATTCGTTGATGCGGAAATAATCATCTAAATACTTGCGGTACCACACCCTGGGCTTGATATTGTTGTCATAATTTTTAGAGGTAAAAGTAGAACCATACACCAGGGTAAAGTCCGGACCTCTCACATCTGTTGAATCATACAATGCTGTGGTTGCCAATCTTGGATCTCTGCCACCGCCTACTGCATTTTCTTTTAGAAACTCGTGTACTACCCAGCGATGCATGTTGGCATCGTTGAACCCGTGGCCTGGTGGTGCAAAAAACGGTGCACGGCTGGTTCCAACGTTGGAAGTTGGGCCATCGTCTCCCCCATTTTCGGGGCGCTGTTTAAACTGTACTTCAAAAATAGATTCGCTGTTGTTTTCTGTGGTATGCAAAAAGTTGTCCCTGTAATTGGCCACGAGGCTGTATTGTGCAGCACCGGGACCGGTGATAAACCAGCCGAGTGTTGTAGCTGCAGCCTGCCAATCTTTTTGTTGCATATGGGCACGCCCGAGATAGCCATACGCAGCCCCCTTGGTGGCCCGACCAACTTCCTCACCCGTGTAATTAAGCGGCAGCGCTTCTCCGGCTTCAGTCAAGTCTTTTTCTATTTGTGCCCACACCTGACCTTCCGGAACTTGCGACGGTTTATCTGCAGGAAGTGAAGGTTTTAGTATCAATGGCAGATTTCCCCAGATAGTAACCAGGTTGTAATAATGCACCGCTCTCAAAAATTTGGCTTCTCCTAAAATGCGGGCTTTTAATGTTTCGTCCATGGCTATAGCGGGCACATTTTCCAACACCTGGTTGGCACGAAACACGCCCCGCCAATGGTGCGCCCAGGTATCATAATTTACTTCGAAACTGTATTGGGTAATATTCAAACCACTGATGCTTCTTAGTTCATTCCAGGGGCTGGTAGAGTACCCGTCGTCTGAGCGCACATCCATATAATAAGGCAGCCAGCGGGAATAAGGCGCACCGTTGCGGTAAAAATTTCCGTACACGGCATTGATGCCTTCCACCGCATCTTTACTTGTTTTCCAAAAATTAGATTCATCAATCCTGTTGGGATTTTCAACATCTAATTCGAGTGAATTTTTGCAGGAGATGGCCGAGAGGGCAACTGTAACTGCAAGGCAATATTTTATGATTGTATTCATTGCTGTAGATTAAATAAATGAATTAAAAACCAAAGTTGATTCCGGCAGAAAAGATTCTCAAGGCAGGATACTGACCATTGTCAAGTCCTCGCTCAAAAATATTTACACCGGCAATATCAGGGTCTAAACCTTTGTAATTTGTGATGGTTAAAAGGTTTTGCCCGCTTACAAAAATGCGGCTGCTGGTAAACCCGATGCGCTTTAAAGAGGCTTTGCTAAACGTGTAAGCAAACTCCAGGTTGCGCAGGCGCAGGTAGCTTCCGCTTTCCAGCCAGCGATCGCTTTGTGGCAACACGTTGTATTGAATGCCCTGGTCTGGCGCCCCAATAGCAGCCCTCGGCCATACCGTACTTTGATTTTGTGGCGTCCAGAATGTAGCCTCTTTTCTAAAGTTTGTATTTTGATCCATACGATCTACATTGTAGCGGGGACGGTTGTACAATTCATTGCCCACTACCGCATACCACTGCATATTGATGCTGAATTTTTTGTAAGATGCATTTAACTGCAGGCCTGTTTCAAAATCTGCCCAGGGGCTGCCGGCATAGTAACGATCTTTATCTAAATCGAGCGTGCCGTTATCATCTACATCTACATAACGGATATCTCCTGGCTTGGACCATGGCTGAAGTACCTGCCCGGTTTTTCCTTTGTGTGCATCTATCTCTGCCTGGCTTTGAAAAATACCATTTGTTTTTAAAACATACCACTCACCGATGGACCTGCCCAACGCTGTGCGGGCATCCCCCAACTGGGTAAATTTGGTAGTTTCATTACCGAAGGCTGTCACTTTGTTTTTGATAGTGGTGAAGTTTAAAGTAGCATCCCATTTAAAGCTTCCGTTGGAGGGCGGGCGAACTGTCAAGGCCAATTCGAAGCCCCTGTTTTCCAGCGAGGCAGCATTTACTGCCGGGTTGCCGCCAGCGTTACCGGTGGTGGCGCTGATGGGAAGATCTACCAAAACGTCTTCTGTCTTGGCAATAAAATAATCAGCAGAAATGGTAAACAGGCTTTTTAGGAAAGACGCTTCCAAACCAATATTGCTTGTTTTTTTGCGCTCCCATCTTAGGTCACTGTTTGCCAAACGGGTTACGATCTGGCCAATTTGTTCTACTTCTCCGGGGCCAAATACGGCACGGGGAAAAGGGTTGATGGTAGCATAATATAACCAGGGTTGTAAAAATTCTGAGTTACCCAAACTGCCATATGATGCACGAATTTTTAAATCGTTGATCGCTGACACGTTCCAGAATTTTTCTTTTGAAATGCGCCAGGCCACGGAAGCAGAGGGAAAATTACCCCAGCGGTTGTCTTCGCTAAAGAGGGAGCTTCCATCTCTGCGGAAAGTAAAGCTGGTTAGATATTTATCAGCATAGGTGTAATTTACCCTGCCCAATATTCCGATATTGTTCCAGCGATTGGTGTAGGGATCTGAAACGGTTGCGCTGCCATCGATGGTTGTAAAGCGAAAAATGGGATGGTCGAAAGTTTGATTGCTAAAACCCACCACAGCACCCACTTTGTGGTTGCCCACCGTCTTGTCGTAGTTTACCGTGTGCTCAAATAATTTAGACTCAAATTTTCCTTCGCTGCGAAAGCTCGCTAGTTTATTGTTGTTGGGCGAAGGCGTGCCCTGGCGAACGGTGCCCGGCCG
>JANPJW010000443.1:0-7897 GCA_031425715.1 Chitinophagaceae bacterium
CCAGGACTATAAACCCTAAAGCCGTAATCGTAGGTAGTTATGCCCGCCGTTTCTCTATCTAATTCCTTCCCATTAAACCCATACCTATACAGGCTTCCAGCCTTAAACTGCCTCCCCGGCATTTGCATACCTCCAGGATAATAGTCATTCGCTGTAATTACGTCCGCGGTGTAGTAGTCTAGAATACCGTCCGGCGTGGTAGAAGTCATAACTACTTCCTGCGTACATGGAGGACGATTTGACGGCTCACCAAATTGTGGTGGAGGGCATCCGGGGCATATTACCTGAATGTTATAGGCACCATCGTCCACACCAATTTTTTTATCCGAGATAGTTGCAAGCACGTTCCCCAAATGATTGGTTAACTCAAAGAACTTATTTCCTCTGGTAAAGGTAATAATTGCAGGGCTTGTAATGGGAAATTTAAAAGCGGGTTTACCTGCATCGGCAGAAAATTTCGACTACATACATTGCAATCCTGTTAAGGCTGCCCTTTGTGTTTATCCTGTAGATTGCCAATTTCCCTCTTCTTTTTTATGAAAATGGAATTGATCATTTTAAATTGCTATCACATTATATAGAATATATTAGTTAGTCTTTTCATTTTGGTGATGCAGGTGAAAAATACCTGCATCGGTACTTGCAGGCGAAGGCGGCCTCGGTGTAACTGGAACACCTGCCCCGGAAGAAAACCACCAGCTTTTGTAATTGATGGTTTCAATATTTTTTTATTTTTTTCTACAGCTTTATAGGCCGCTGGCTGAAAGCCAAGCGGCGGCAACTCTCTGACGGAGACAGCTTAGCTGTAGGGCAGGAAAGGTGTCTCTTTACTGGCCGCATTAGTACCGGTGACCTGCAGAGGGAGAGCAGCCATATACTAGACCAGGGATGGCCATTTTAGAAGTTCGTCATTTTCATTTTCATACATTAAATCACCATTTAATAGTTTTGCGAGTAACCCGCCGAGCCTATTCGTTATGCATAGTAAGAAATTATCATCCGAAGTAACTCCAGACAATACATCTTCTCTTATACTTAACATATAGCGATAGCTGTCATCATAATCGTAACTATTATATTCGATTTTCAACTTAATCCCGAAAACAGAATATTGGTAATATAGTTCCTCAGTAACATGGGAACTTGAGCCTTTAGCTATTTCATTATTATATATACCAAATGATCTGAAAATCTTCTCGGAAACCGATAAAATATTCCCATCAAAATTAAAAAAAAATAATTTTATCATAAATCTATCAAATACCGTTAAAATTGAGTTTATTCTTTGGTTTAATTGCAGCAGGTGTTATGTCTCGATTTAAAATCTTGGTCCACTTATCTGACCATTCTTTCAAAGCAGGATATTTTTTTAGTAATTTATCTGGATGAATGAAGTCTGGTCTTTTATCACCTCCTTTAATTGGTATATCTTCTTTGAGCAAAACAAATGCATCAATATCGCTTGGTTTTTTACCTCCCCATCTAAATGGTTCTCCTGTTCTATAAGATTTGCCAGTTACTGAACTCCCTTGCACACCAATCTCTTCAAATTTTATACCTGACTTCTCTAATGCAATTGCGAGTTCTTGTCCGACTTTTTTAAATTGCGCTGCCGATTTAAAACCTCTTGGTATTGTGCTGGCTGCCCTTGACTGTTTTCCTCCGGGAATAATAAATAACATCGCTTCAAATCCTAATGCGCCGATTGCCTGCTTATTGCCTTTCGCTGCAGCTTTTGTTAAGTCCCAAAGACTAACAATTGAAGCTACACCACCCTCAGCCATAGCTTGCATAAGTACTTGCTGCTTTACCTGCTGGGTATTGATGAAGGGCGTCCCAGGTGTACCAAGTTTCCCAAATGCATCCACAAAATTGTCAACCGCAGACGGTAATCCTTTGATTCCATGTAAAAATTCCATCGCCTGTTTAGTAAATCCTTCTTGAATGTCCTTATCAGAAGCAGCACCCGAAATGGGACTTATTAGGTAAATTGCCTTCTTCCACCACTCGAGGCCGTCTAGATCTATCCCATCAATAGGTCGATTACTTGCAAATTGATAAGGAGTTAGCTCGGGATACTTATTTGTTATTGGATCAACACTTAAGAACTTTCCTAACCTCGGATCATAAATCCTCATTCCATAATCCTGCTGGTTACCTTCGCCCTTCACCTCCTTGTCATTCTCCTTGCCGTTAAACCCATACCTATAGGGGCTTCCAGCCTTGAACTGCCTCCCGGGCATCTGCATACCTCCAGGATAATAGCCATAGCTGGAAAAACCTCGGTAATTCTTTAGTCAAACGAAGATCCGTATGTCATAAACCATGATTCACATCTACAAAATCGCCGGGTTAATCCAGTACTGGCGCCAAACCTAAAGAACTATGGGTTAACTATTTTCCTTCAACTTTATATGCCGCTGGTCGAAGCCCGGGAAGCGTCAACACACTCTAATGGCGGGAAAAAAGGCTTAAAGCATGATTGGCTTTTTTAATTTTATTTTTTTAATTTAATCTTTTCCCACCTTACAACATAAAATACAGCAGCCCTTCCTTCAGCAACAGAGTTATTATTTGTTGAATCAACCCGAGTAAAATAGCCAGATAGTTTATAGCGGTTCATTAAACGGCTATCATTAAAAAAATCCACTATTGCACCTCTGCTGGAATAAGGATTTTTTCCTTCCAATATCACCTCTTTCATGCTGGTGTCGGCTAAATATTTCTTTATACTATCTGGGTAAGAAAAGGGTTCGTTACTGATTATTGCATCGAGAGCCCCTGTATACTCATCATGGTAAACATTAATATCCATTAGATTCACAAATGATGGAATACACTTATTAGTGCAACAGTTTAGAAGCAAACTAATACACAAGCAAAACATAATATTTCTCATAAATAATTCTATTACTGTTTTTCCCCATTTTTATATGTGTGCCACTCGGCTTTTTGCGGCTCTTGTGTTGGTTTCGGAAGTTCATTTGATGGCCCTACGCCTCCATTCGACCATCGTGAAAATTTATCTAATAACGTAGCATCAGTGTAAATAAAGTTATAAGTTGTAAGGCCTTTTGCACCCGATACTGTACTACTTGGTACTAGTGTTGAAACATAGCTAACTAAATTATTTCCACTTTTATTGGGGGTAGCAGCATTACATGAATAAAAAACTATGCTCGCAGAATTAGCAAAAGCCTTACTATTTAAAGTTTGGGCTTCAGCCGCACCCCATTCCCAATTTTTATGTTCTACACCAGTTTTTGCATTCCATTCTTCACCTGGAGTACCGTGAGCCGGTTCAAAAGCTGGCATTCCCTCTATATCATTCTTTTTAGTTGATTCGTCATATTTAACTGTTCCGTTACTGGTGTTTCCTCCACTATAACCGTGTCCAAAAAATGATAGGTCAGTAACTGGGTCTGCAGTTCGAGCATCGCTTAAAATACCTCTATCAGAATTTTTGGAATTAATGTAATTCGTAGTGGATTGCCCATTAAAAGTACCGACCATATTAATTTTGACACCAGTTTCTTTTTCAATAATTTTCATTGCCTTTAACATCGCTTTATATTGCTTAGTTGAAACAAATTTCATATTTAGTAATATAGTTATTGCTTCTCCTGTATTACCATTTTTTATTCCATTTGCATAGTTTTTAGCTTGAAGAAGGCCAGAATTTAAAAACTTATTGTGGTCATATTTAGTTGCATTATCTCCACCACCAACAACAATTATCTTTTCTTCGCCATCAGGGTCAGTATAAATTAAAGGATTGTTGCTTACATAAACGTATGGAGATTCATAAGGAAATTTGCTCGCTTTGGGATCAACACTTAACCATCGAGACACTCTTGGGTCGTAAATTCTACCTATAAAATCATAACTATTACCACCCTCTTTTACTTCATTATCTTTTTCTTTACCGCTAAATCCATAACGGTAGCTATTATTTGGTGCAGCATATTTCCTCCCTGGCATTTGCATACTTTCAGGATAATTATCACGGCTCTTAAACCCTTGTTAATTCTTTAGTCAAATGAAATTCCTTATGTTCATAAACCAGTCTTTTTATCTAAAAAATTGCCGGTTTATGGCAACAAAAACTCAAAGACCTCTTTCACCATTAAAATATTTGTTAGTTTGATAAAGGTGAGGCTCATTTAACCGGTTATCTTTTACGGGTCGCCTCGCTGTTAGGATACCAGTCAAGGGCATCTGGAAGTGATCAAGTGAACACCGACGGGTGGCTAAATATTATCTCACTGCAAGGATCCGACCCCCGGACGCCTGCTTCAGCTCGACCTTCCGCCATTCTTAATGCATTCCTCAATGCTCACAAATGATCAGCTCACAAACTTATTTTATACTCCCTTATTTTGTGAAATTCATTTCATCCAAATCATAAGAAAAAAGCAAGGCATTGTTTTTTAATCTTACGTTAGCACTGCAGCCATTTGCACAATTCTTATCTTGATATTCCCCAAAACTCTTCCAAAGCGAGAAAAATATTTCACAATTTTTCTCTTCAAGTTTCCAGCTACCTATGTTTTCAAGGATTAAATCTTTGTTCTGGTAAAAATGATAAAACTCTCCACTTGATTTTAATTCCACATAATGGGTAGATCCAAGCTCGCTAGTATTAAAATATTTCCCAATGACTTTCTTTGTATTTAAACACTCCTTACTTAACGTACACATTGACAAACCTAAGATAGGCATCATTAATAATAATCTTTTCATACTTAATCTAATTTGAAGGTAACTAAGGAGAATCTTGTACATCAGCGGTAGTACCAGTTGTTCTACTCGGATTTAAATTCGCTATCCTAAATTTTATTTCTTGGCTGGTTGTTGACAATGACGTTCTATTGCCATCTTTCCCTTTTTCTTGGGGGTAATTTTTCCCTTGATGTAGCATTAAAGAATTTCGGGAAGTGAAATTTGTAATAGTCACATCTGCTGTGGAAGCATCAACTGGCGTAACAGAAACATTAGCCCCTCCTATAAAAAACTGAGCAAGATTGGAGTTTAAATGTTTTTCAAGAGACTCCCCATAGGTTTTGGTATCATCTGGACTAAATTCCAAACCAAAGCTATATGGAATGTTGCCGCTCAAATGGTCTTGATAGGAATAAACATCAGCAACTATATTGTCGTACAATTCATTAACTACTTCGTTAAAAACCCTCCCTTCAATAAATTTGTTTGCAAAAGAGTTAGGGAGGCTTGCACTCCAAGATAGTTTACGCTCGGAATTGCCTCCACCTGTCGCAAATTCATAAAGTAGTATGCTCACGGAAGATTTATGATTCGTTTGAAACTGTTGTTGCTTTTGTTCTTCTGTATATTTTACTACAGAAGGGTCTATTATTATTGCGGCCTGCACAAGTTGACTAATTGCAGTAGCATCTACTACAGCGTTTGCTGCCTGCGTTGAACCATCTTTTAATTGTTCTTTCTTATTCTGTGTCCATTTTTCAACACGCTCCAGAGTCCTGTTCCAACCTTGCTCCATTTGTTCTATTTCTTTCAAAACTGGATAAGGAAGCCCTTCTAAACCGTCCAAATCGATGTTATAAATTGGATTATTACTAGCATATTGGTATGGAGTTAGCCATGGATAAGATTTAAATAAAGGGTCTACGGATAAAAAGCGACCAAGCCCAGGACTATAAACCCTAAAGCCGTAATCGTAGGTAGTTATGCCCGCCGTTTCTCTATCTAATTCCTTCCCATTAAACCCATACCTATACTGGCTTCCAGCACTAAACTTCCTTCCAGGCATTTGCATACCTCCAGGATAATAGTCATTCGCTGTAATTACGTCCGCGGTGTAGTAGTCTAGAATACCATCCGGCGTTGTGGAAGTCATGACTACTTCCTGCGTACATGGAGGACAATTTGACGGCTCACCAAATGGTGGTGGTGGGCATCCGGGGCATATTACCTGAATGTTATAGGCACCATCGTCTACACCAATTTTTTTATCCGAGATAGTTGCAAGCACGTTACCCAAATGATTGGTTAACTCAAAGAACTTATCTCCTCTGGTAAAGGTACTTGTATATTGACTGGATGCCAATGCAGCAGGTAATATCTTTGAGTTTTTGTTTTGTGCAATGACGCCTAGCCTGCTGCTGCCATATAAATGCACTTCTCCTACCGTGATATCTATGGGGGTGCCAGTACCTACAGCAGACCCATTATAGACCGCCATTACATTTCCGGATGCATCCCGGCTATACCCGGTGTAACTGCTTGTTGTGGTAGCACCAGAAGTAGCACCATATTTTTCTACCCGCTTACCTATGCGGTTTCCTCCAGCGTCGTACGTGTAGGTTATTCTTCTGGGTTTATCAGCAATAAAACTAAAGTTGATATCCATTATTTTCCCATACACATTCCAGTTGATAGAAGTGATGTTTTCCTTGGTATCTTTTATAAGGTTGCCAATGCTGTCGTAGGCATAATTATTTGCCGCCTGCGTTTCAATATCACTTACACCACTCAATATGTCACTTTCACTATAAGCCGAAGCATTGGTTACAGCATCGGTTACTTGTTTGAGGCGGTTGTCTTTAAGTTTACCGTTGAGTGGGCCTGTTGTATGGAAGTTATAAACGTATGCCAGGTCGTCCATCTGTTGCTGACTGGTCTTATTACCGTTCCTTTTATAAGTAAGAATATTGCCATTGCCGTCATAACTTATGCGCTCCTGATAGTGCGGTAAACTGATCATATTCTCCCAACTATTGTTTTGAGCAGTAAGTCCCTTATAGGCATCCATAGCCACTAGGCGATTTAACTGATCGTAATTATAGTTGTACAGTACCGCACCTTTTGTGGTGCCGCTACCAGTGGCGTCAGGCATAGAAAGTTTTCCTATATTTACGAGCATACTACTGATGTTTCCATTGTACAATGGCCGATGATTTGTACTATTCAGGCCATTTGAAACACCGGCGTCTATGGTATGAAATGGTATGCTGGAATTACCCACCCCCGTAGCAATGCTACTGTAATCTCCTTTAAAATAATTCAAGCTAAAACCATATTCATCCCTACCCACATATTGTGTAAGGGGGTCCGTTGGAAGCCCGTCTTTGCCCATATCCTTATCTGGTGCAAGACTGCTGCTATTTACTCCTTTCAACCAACCCTGGATAGTATACATATAGTCTATCCCCTGAACTCTTTGCTCACCTAATTCTGTTCGGGCCAGCGGGCCATGTTTATAATAATCATAGCTAGCATCCTTTTCCCATATTACGCTATCTAGACTGGTATACACTCCAATAATCCGGTTTTCAGCATCGTATGAATATTTATGGTAGAGTGCATCTGCTGGGCGGTAGAGTGATGCACCTTTTACGTATTGGGGCTGATAGGCTACATGATTTACTTTCCCACTTATCAGATCATACTGGTACACTGTTTTTTTAAACCGGTTGTGATAGCCATTGTTATTCATTAAATTTAATTGATAATTAGAATGGCCATAATCCTGTACAAGTGTGTCCACATTACCATGAATGTCATAACTATAATAAGTTGCGTGGGTATAATTTAGGCCATTAGGCCCGGAGAGTGAATAATACTGTGAGTAGGATACACGATTGCGAAGATTGGCTGTGCTTACCGGTATATCGGCTGCGGCCACACCACTCCAGTTAGTATTAGGTACGTCATAAATGGTCCTTGTTACCTGCCTCCTGTTATAGTTAGGTATTTCTGGGCCGAGCCAGGCGTTTAGGGCATTTTTATCCCTGCTAATGTTTTGGGTCATGACAGTACTGGAAGGATTAATATACTCCCCAACTTCGCTGATACGACCTATTAGATCGTACAGAGTTTAACTGTAATTACCCCCTGTGGAAGCTATCCGTTGTTTAGG
>JANPJW010000444.1:0-46935 GCA_031425715.1 Chitinophagaceae bacterium
AGTACCACTCAGAGTAGTGGCAAGGCCAGCTCTGCCCACGGCCAGTTCCAGCGTACTAAAATTTGGATCTGCTACTACTTTACCGGTAATGGTATTGTCTACAGGAATGGGATCATCATCATCGCATGATGTGAAACTTACCAATGCCCCAAATGCCAATAGCATGGGGAGTCTTGAAATAAGGTGGTTGATTTTCATTTTAAATGGTTTTTTGTTTGAAATGATAAACAACGTTTCTTCACAGTCGATTTGCAAATTGGTATAGAATAGAAAAATAGAGGAGTGAACCGTCTAAAAAAAGGAGTGAAGCGAAAGGGGGGTGCGCTTGCTACCAATAAAAAAGGTTCTGAAGCCTTTAGTTCAGAACCTTTTTTATGAAAGATATTTATATCGTCAGGCTACAGCCCAACTCATATCCCCGCTTTTTTCGTCTTTGAGTAAAATGCCGGCATCTGCCAGCTGGTTGCGTATTTTGTCTGAAGTAACAAAGTCTTTTTTACCCTTCGCCTCCTTGCGAATATCAATGAGCAATTGCATTACAGCGTTAAACTTTTCATTGCCCGTGTCAGAAACCGGTTGCAGGCCCATGATATCTTCCAGGTATATTTTGAAGGAATCTTTCATGAGCTGTAAGGTGGCGCTGCTGATAGCATCCTGCTTTATAAGGCCATCTTTAATTGAGTTGATGATGGGTGCCATTTCGAACATGTTTGCCAATATGCGGGGCGTGCCCATATCGTCATCCATAAAGGTTTTTAGCTCATGCAACCAGCCCAGCAGTTTTGAATCCAGGGCAGCATCATTTGCAATGGTTGCCCCGCCTGCTTCTAATTTTTGCAAATTGTCATAAGCTTCCCATAAGCGCCTGAGCGCCTTTTCGCTTGCAGCCAATGCCGGGCTGCTAAAATCCAGCGTACTTCGGTAATGACTCTGCAGTATAAAAAATCTCACGGTCATTGGGTGAAAAGCCTGGGTTAGCAAAGGATGATCGCCGCTAAACAATTCCGTTAGCTTGATCACATTGTTGTAGCTCTTGCCCATCTTTCTTCCATTGATGGTAATCATATTGTTGTGCATCCAGTATTTTACCGGGCTGCGGTGGTTGCAAATAGTACTTTGGGCAATCTCACTTTCGTGGTGCGGAAACTGAAGGTCCATACCACCACCATGAATATCAAACTCTGCACCCAGGTATTTGGTTGCCATAGCCGAGCACTCAATATGCCAGCCAGGAAAACCTTCGCCCCAGGGGCTTTTCCAGCGCATGATATGCTCCGGCGCCGCCGATTTCCATAGAGCAAAATCTGCCAGGTCTCTTTTTTCTTCCTGCCCATCCAGTTCCCGGGTGGTTTCCAGCAGGTCTTCCAGCACACGGCCGCTTAACTTTCCATAATCATAATTGGCAGCATACTTTTTTACATCAAAATATACCGAGCCGTTGTTTTCATAAGCATACCCTTCACTTATGATTTTTTCAATCATGTTTATTTGCTCTACGATGTGGCCGGTAGCGGTAGGCTCAATGCTGGGTTCAATGCAATTGAATTGCTTCATGGCCCAATGGTAGAGGTTGGTATATTTCTGTACCAGTTCCATCGGTTCCAGCTTTTCTAAAATGGCTTTTTTAGAGATCTTATCTTCTGCTTCACGGCCCTCTTCTTCAAAATGGCCGGCATCTGTAATGTTACGCACATACCGAGCTTTGTAGCCGAGGTGGGTAAGATAGCGGTACAGCACGTCGAAAGTAATGTAAGGGCGGGCATGCCCCAGGTGACTTTCGCCACTCACGGTGGGGCCGCACACATACATGCCCACGTGGCCGGGTGTGATAGATTCAAAAACTTCTTTTTGCCTGCTGTATGAGTTGTATATTTTTAAAGACATGGTGTGTAAATTTTTCTTCCGGTGTTTGAATAATGCCGTTCACTGAGATGATGCTGCAACAGCTTATTGAAACCCATCATGTGTGCACAGCGGCGAAATTATAGATAAATTGGTTTGAAAAGATTTCAATCAACAACAGCAAAGCCCATGCAGAATATTGCAACGGGAAAGAGATAGAAAACCGGAAGGTTGTTTGCTGGTCATGCTGCAATTTAAGGAATCTGGAGGGTTAGATCCGCTACAATGGGAAAATGATCACTTATTTTTTTCTTGTTGCGCACATATTGTTCTACGGTAAATTGTCGACCGGCAAAAATATGGTCAATACGCAAGGTGGGAGAAATATGAGAGTAAGTGCGGCCAATGCCGCTTCCCTTTCTGTTAAATGCATTCCGCAACCCTTTACCCACGGTATGGTAAGCATAACTGTTGGGTACATCATTAAAATCGCCACATACCACAAGGGGGTAAGGGCTTTTATCCATTTCCTTTTTTACACGATCACTTTGAACCTGGCGTTTTAAAAAGCCGGTTTTAAACTTAGAGACCACGGTCTTGCTTTTTTTAAAGTTTACCTCATCATCAATTTCCGGCTGCTCTATATACTGCATGTCTTCGTTGCTAAACTTAAGAGATTGAAAATGCAGGTTAAATATTCTTACCGTGTCTTTTTCAAATTTTATGTCTGCATACTGAAATATGGAATTGTAATCATTGGGTCCATAACTCACGCTTTGCTTGTTTAGGATGGGGCGACGGGAAAAGATGACGATGCCAAAACGGTGATCTTTATCAAAGTCCAGCTTACGGTTATAGCTGTAATAATAAAATGGCATGTTAAGCTCCCTGGCAATATCGGGTAAGTAATTGATGGCCGCTGGTACACTATCGCTGCCCACCATCTCCTGGAAGCACGCTACATCGGGCTGGTACATGTTGATGAGGCGAAACATGTCTGCTTTCTTCTGCGGGTTGGTTTTGTGCTCTGCAATTTTAAAATGCTCTACATTCCAGCTCATTACCCGCAAGGTTCCAGGATTTTTCTTTACATCAAATTCACTGTTCACTTTTAACTGAATTAATTCTTGCACAGGTACCCAGGCCATGAGGATTGCAGCCAGGCTGATGAACATAAACCGAGGTTTTACCAAAAGCCAAAAAAATAAAAATACAATCAGTGAGAGGAGCATGTAGAAAGCACCCAACGTAAAAAACCCCGTAAACCAAAATTGTGTAGGGTCGAACATATAGCCGTAGGATCCCAATAAAAAACAAAGGGCAACTATAATATTAAAAAAAACGAAACTGCCTTTAGTAAAGCGTCTTACCGGGTGAGCCATGTGCTAAAGGTAAGTGGAAAAACAGCAAATTTTTTGGCGCAGTAAATTTTTTGACATCAAAAAAGCCGTTAATAAAATAACGGCTTAGTATCAGAAATCAATCGTGTTAATTTTTTAATGGAGCTCCTACCTGCACAGCACAATCGTGCCCTGGCTGGCCATGAGCAGGATTCAGTTTAGCGGTGCCGTTTCCGCCCGCAGAAGGAATGCTTACCGGTGTTGCGACAGGAGAACTTGTAGTTTGCACCTGCGGTGCGGTAGCGGTAGCGCTGGTGCTCGGTGCCGAGGTAAGAGGCGCTCCTACTGCAATATCACATCTATGCCCTGGCTGGCCGTGTGCAGGGTTTAAGCCCGCGGCCGGCGCAACCTGCGCTGCCTGTGAGGCTGGTATAGTTTTGCTGTTTGCAATCACATTTTGATCTACCGCACCCGTCTTGAATTGAACAGGGGCGTTGCTATCGGCAGCTACGATAGGAGCTACGGCTGCTGCGCTGCCAGCCGGTACTATACTGTTGTCTTTTTCTGGTTTGTCGTTTCCACTGCAGGCTGAAAGGCCAAGGCCGGCAACGATAATAAGGGATAGAATGGTTCTTTGCATGATCGTTTTTATTTGTGCATCCTGTGAGGATGATTTGTGAATGGAGCGAAATTAGCCAATTTAATGGTTGGCAAGGCCGGGCAACGCATGAGGACTAATATTTAACAATACGTCCTTGCCTAGATGTCATCAGCTTCTGCTGCTTTTTTTAGAATTTCTTTTTCTTCCTCCGTTAAGAAATGATATCCTTTTTGATTGATTTTGTCTAGTATATCATCCACCCGTTGTTGCGTAACAAGGGTAGTTTTTTCAAAGGGCTTGCGGCTGCCCGTTTTGTAAAAAATCTTTTCTTTTATTTTATCCTTACCGGGTTTTTTGTAAGGGTTAAAAAGGTTCATCAGCCAGTGATAAAACTGGTTCATCCAAATACTGCCATCATAACCCCGCCGCATGAACACTACAAATAAAAACCCAGCCAATGCACCTCCCAGGTGCGATAAACTGTGGCTGGGAGCCTGCCCCGCCACACCCGCAAAATCAATTAAAATATATACACTCATCAACACCCAAATAGGGATGCCATTTCTGATTTGGGTAAAAAACCGATGATCGGGAGAGAGGGTGGTAGTAGCCATAGCCACGGCAAGTGTACCGGCGTTGGCGCCCAGCAAAGCATCTACGCCCGCTGTGGCTCTTGCAGCCGGCACGGCATAATGTGCAAGGATGAAAACTAACCCGCCCGCTACACCGCCATACAGGTAAATAGGCAGAAGCTTGTCGTTGCCCGCCATTTGTTGTAACAGGTAGCCAAAAGCCCAAAGCCAGATCATATTGCTGATCAAACGAACAATGTTGGTACCCGTATCACTAAAAACGTAAGTTAGAATCGTCCAGGGTCTTTCGCTAAAACGGGCCAGGCCACCCGGTAAGGCAAACCATTGTACCACTTCGGCATTGTAAGTACCTGCCGGCATTTGCATAAAAGAATACACGACTTTTATCAATACCAAAAGCAAAAAGAAGATCACATTGAGCGCAAACAGCGCTACCAGGGCATTTCCGTCATGCCCCAGCAAAATACCTTTCTTAGGTCTTTTGTATTCCCCGAACCGGTCTGTTTCTCCCATATTGATAATTTATAGAAAGATAAAATTACAACTGTTAGGTCTTAATAAGTTGCTCGCTCTAATAGAACGTTTGCTTATTCGTTTTGTTCCAAATGATCACCAATATGAAACCCATTATCAAACCACCAAGGTGGGCGAAATGAGCAATGTTGCTACCTGTAGAGTAGACTCCACCAAATAGATCAATTGCTGCTATTACTGCAATAAAATATTTAGCTTTTACTGGAAAAGGGAAAGGAAATACAAGCAGTTCTGTATTAGGGAAAAGATAACCAAACGCTGCAAGTAAACCCATGATGGCTCCCGATGCTCCTACTGCAGGCGAACTAGAAAACAAGATCTGAGCAACGCCTGCTGCCAGCCCACATACCAGGTAAAAAATCAAAAATCTTTTAGGTCCCCACACTTTTTCCAAAGTGGAACCAAAGCTCCACAGTGCAAACATGTTGAACAAAATATGTCCGATGCCGCCATGTGCGAACATATGTGTGACCATTTGGTAGGGTTCAAAAAAACCACTTCTGTAGGGCCAAAGGGCTAGAAGGGTGGTAATCTTTCCCTCGCTGCCATCAAAAACTGCTTGTATAAAAAATACAAGGGCGTTGATAATGATTAAATTCAAAACTATCGGCGTGGTCTTTTGAAAGCTATTGCCGTAATTATTAAAAGCCATGTTATAAATTTAAAGGTTGCTGAGCCAGTGTTTGTAAACCTGGCAATCTGCGAAATTATTTTAAAGTCAACAGCGCCACGCTCTCTATATGGTGCGTGTGAGGGAACATATCTACCGGTTGAATTTTTTCTACCCGGTATTTTTCACTCAGCAGCAAAATGTCTCTTGCCTGTGTAGCAGTGTTGCAACTCACATACACAATGCGGGGTGCCTCCATTTGCAACAGTTTTATCACCAGTTTTTCGTGCATGCCTACCCTTGGCGGATCGGTGATTACTACATCAGGGCGGCCATGTGTTTCAAAAAACTCATCATTGCATATTTTAATCACATCCCCTGCAAAAAACAATGCATGGTCAATATTGTTGCGGGCAGCATTCTTTTTAGCATCTTCTATGGCTTCTTCTATTACCTCTACCCCAATTATTTTTTTAGCCAGTTTGCTCACAAAAATGCCAATGCTTCCCGTACCGCAGTACAGGTCATACACGATTTCATTGCCGGTAAGGCCGGCAAAATCCTGGGTAATACTGTACAGTTGTTCAGCCTGTTTGGTATTGGTTTGAAAAAAAGATTTTGGGCTGATTATGAATTCATATTCCCCTAATTTTTCAACCACGTAGCCCTTGCCAAAGTACACCTGCGGGGTGAGATCGTAAATACTATCGTTCCACTTTGGGTTGATGGTATACAGCAGGGTGGTAATGCCCTGCACTTCCTGCAGCAAGTGATCCATTAATAGTTTTCGGTCGTTTTCTTCCTCATAATTAAGGCAAAGGTTTACCATCAACTCGCCGGTGCTGCAATAACGGATGATGATGTTGCGCAGCCAGCCGGTGTGCTGCCGTATGTCGTAAAAAGAAAACCCATGCTCTATGGCAAACTCCCGGATCGTATTGCGAAGGCGGTTGTTCACATCGTCCATTAGGTAGCATTCCTGTATATCTATGATCTTATCGAAAATGCGGGGTGCATGGTAACCGAGGGCGCCATTGGCTTTAGCAACAGTTGCAGGAGCCACCGCAACGAGTGATGACGCCTCATCTTCGGGCACCGTCTCTGCTTCACTGGTATGCCCCACTGCAGAACCCTCTTCTTTAACAGGCAGGGATGCAATTTCTCCGGGCAACAAATAACGTTTGTTGCTAAATGTAAACTCCAGTTTGTTTCGATAATACACAGTATCGGCTGCGCCGGCAATCGGTAAAAAAGTAGCATCGGTCACTTTGCCGATGCGTATTAAATTTTGCTCGGCTTCCTGCTGCTTGTATTGCAATTGTTTGTTATAAGGTAGCATTTGCCATTTGCAACCTCCACACACTCCAAAGTGCATGCAAAAAGGAGTTACCCTGTCAGCCGAGTATTGGCTGATGTTTACCACTCTTCCTTCGGCCCAGTCTTTTTTATTTTTAGTAAGCATGATGTCTGCTACATCACCTGGCACAGCCCCTGCAATAAAAATTACTTTGCCATCGATTTTTGCGAGGGCCTTACCTTCTGCTGCATAATCTGTAATAACAACATCTTTAAGTATTGTAACGTTTTTCTTTTTTCTCACGGGGCAAAATTAATGTTTATGACCATCAATCTGCCTGAGAATGCGATAACATGCTGCGTTTTAAGAATCTTATACCAATTCTTATAGCTTTGTTAAGCGTAGTTAAAGAAGCAGACTTTTAAATACATTTGTTTCGTTTTTACATATTATGAAGAAATTATTTTTTACCCTCCCCATTGCATGCATGTTGCAGGCAGCCGTAGCCCAGTCGTATAAAGTAACCTTACAATCAAACTTCAAATCGGGTATTGCCTATCTTACCCACCATGCGGGTAGTAATCTAAATATAGATGATTCTGCAGCAGTAAGCGCAACCGGGCTTGCGGTGTTCCAGGGCAAGCGCATTTTGCCATCGGGTATTTATGCCATTGTTTTTCCGGGTAAAAAAATGACCAGCGATTTTTTAATAGGCAAGGAACAAATCATATCCATCAAAGCCGATACGGCATCCCTGTTAGATATGCAGGTAACCGGGTCGCCGGAGCATATTCTATTTCAACAATACCAGCAATATGTAAACAAGCAAGGGCGGCTCCTTAACCAGGAGCGGGAAGCTTACAACAAGGCAACTACAGCAAGGGACTCTGCCTTGCATGAGGGCAATTACAAAAAATACAATGCAGAATTGAATGATTACCGCAATGGTATCATCAGCAACAAGCCCGGTTCTATGATGGCCATTATTTTAAATGCCATGCGGGAACCGGCCACACTTAACAAGCCCCTGCGCAGCCGGCAAGATACTATTGACAATTATCAATACTACAAAACACATTATTGGGATGGTATCAGCTTTATGGATGATGCCGTGGTGCGTACTCCTTTTTTTCCGGCAAAGCTGCAACGTTATTACCGGGATGTGATGCCGCAGGAACCTGATAGCATTATCAGGGATGTGGATTATAAACTTCTGCTGGCACGCAGCAGCCCCGAAATGTACAAGTACTTGCTCAACTGGCTTACGGATGAATACATCAATCCCAAATACATGGGGCAGGATGCTATTTTTGTGCACCTCTTTGAAAAATACCACAGCAAAGGATTAACGCCCTGGTTAAATGAAAAACAAAACGAAGTAATCAGCCGCCGGGCCTATATGCTCATGGCTAATTTAATAGGAGAAAAGGGCGCCAACCTTGAATTACTGGATACTGCCAATCAAATAAAACCGTTGTATGAATTGAAGGCAGATTATACTGTGTTGGTTTTTTGGGATCCCAACTGCGGGCATTGTAAAGAAGAATTGCCCCGCCTGGATTCTTTTTACCGGGAAAACTGGAAAGCCAAAAACGTAAAGATGTATGCAGTAATGACGGAGTACGACACGGTTAGCTGGAAGAAATTTATCAATACCAATCAATTAACTGATTGGGCTCACGTGTACCACACGCTGCAAATGCTGAAGGAAGAAACGGAGGCGCAAAAGCCTTCCTTTAAGCAGTTGTACGATATTACCCAAACCCCTACTTTATATTTGCTGGATAAAGAAAAACGAATAGTGGGCAAAAAACTTACACCGCAGCAACTAAACGACTTGCTGCAGGTGAAATGGGCGGCTGGTAAAAAGTAGATTGGTATTACCCAAATTTTAACTGATAATATTACAACAACATGAAAAAGTGTTACCTGTTCCTGGTGATTGCCATTGGAAGTACCAATGCCTGGTCGCAACCATTTATTACTTACGGCACCAATACGGTTAGCAAGCAGGAATTTTTGAAGGCTTACAATAAAAATAAAACGCAGGTATCCGACAAAGAAAAATCGCTGCGGGAATACGTAGAACTGTACAGCAATTTTAAACTAAAGGTAAAAGCCGCAGAGGAGTTGAGGCTGGATACACTTGCGCAAATTCAATACGATATCAGCAATTTTAGAGACCAGGTAATAGAAAACTACCTGAGCGACGAAAAAGGGATAGCTAAGCTCACGAACGAAGCATTTGCAAGATCACAAAAGGACTTGCATGTCCTTCATTTTTCTGCACCCGCACCTGCCGGCGCCACTCCTGCAGATACCGCCAGGGCTTATGCAGCTATCACAGCTTTGTATAGAGCGCTGCAGGATGGAACTGCAAATGAGGCCTCCCTTGTAGAAAAATTTGCAGGCAATACGCAAGTTGTAAAGCAAAGTGACTTTGGCTTTATCACTGCATTTACGCTTCCTTACGAGTTTGAAAACATCGTCTACTCTTTAAGAGAAGGGGAAATAAGCAAACCCTATCGTAGCAAAAATGCCTGGCATATTTTTAAAATTAAGGAGCAGCGTCCCAATGTTGGTTTGTGGAGTATCGCACAAATACTTGTTTCTATTGCTCCGGATGCAGATGCCACCGCAAAAGCAGCGGCACAAAAAAAGGCGGATGAAGTTTATAGGCTGCTCATGAATGGAGATAGCTTTAGCGCCACGGCAAAAATTTACAGCGACGATAAACTTTCTTATTTAAATGCTGGTGAGCTGCCAGAGTTCGGCACGGGCATGTATGCTGGTAACTTTGAAAATGAGGTTTTTAAATTAAGAGCGGATGGAGACATCAGTAAGCCTTTTTTAACAGAGTATGGATATCATATTGTAAAGCGATTGGCCCAAAAGCCAACACCAGCTGCTCAAAACGATGAGGCTTATATGTTTGACCTAAAACAAAAGGTACTCAAGGATGCCCGGGTTAATGCAGATAAGCAACAATACATAAAAGAAACAGTTGCCATGCTGGATACCCGCCGAAACAGCCAGGTAAAAGAAAACGATCTTTTTCGCTTTGCAGACAGCCTGATGAAAAACCCTACCGTTGAGCAAACCAAAAAATTCCCGATCAGCAATAAAAAAGTATTAAAGGTTAAGAGCGAAGATTTTACAGGGGCAGACTGGCTTGCATTTGTAAGGGAATACAAAACCAATGTTGCAGAATATAAAGGAGAAACGAACAAGGAGCTGTGGGATAAGTTTACGGAAGTATCTGCACTGGGTTATTACAAAAAGCACCTGGAGGAATACAACCCTGAGTTTAGATTTCAAATGCAGGAGTTTAAGGAGGGAAATATGTTGTTTGAAATAATGGAGCGTAACGTATGGGGTAAGGCCATAAACGACAGTGTAGGTTTGTTGAAATATTACAATGCACATTCCTCTAATTTTAAATGGGATGCCAGTGCAGACGTGTTGATATTTAATTGCAGCACGGCAAAAGTTGCGGAAGAAACAATGAGGGCATTGAAAAAAGGAAAGAACTGGAGAGAACTGGCCGAGGAGCAGTCTGCCTCTGCTTCCCTGCAGGCAGATAGCGGGCGTTATGAAATTTCCCAGATAATTGGAAACAACTATGCCACTACACCCACGGCAGGAAATTACACCGCCATTGTTACGAACGTAGATGGTACTGCTACATTTGTAAAATATGTAACGCTATACGAAGCAAACCAACAACGTAGTTTTGAAGAAGCCCGCGGCCTTGTAATCAACGAATATCAATTGGAGTTAGAACGGGAATGGCTGGCACAACTCAAGAAAAAGTACCCTGTAAAAGTCAATGAAAAAATGATTCCGGAAATGTTGTTGTGACAATGCGATAAGTAATTTTGAAAAAAATGGCCTGCTATTTCCCAATGGCAGGTTTTTTGCGTTTATGGGTAAAAATGACGGTAAAACCCGCTTCAGGGCCCGGGCATTGATTTTTATAACTAAAAAAAACACTATGAAAAAAGTTCTGAGCTTATTATTGATTACCACAGCTTTTGCAGGTTCTTCCCACGCCCAGTTGTTTTACGCCCAGGGAGGTCTTAACCTGGCAAACATTACCAGCACCGGTAGCGGAGGTACAGAAGATAATGCCATGCTTACCACGTTTAATGCAGGCTTGATGGGCCGTTTTGGATTGTCTAAAATCGTTGACCTGGAGTCAGGAATTTTATTATCTGGCAAGGGCTCCAAAGCCGAAACCTATTTTAATGGTGGCAGCGATTATATAAAGGCAAAGTTCAACCCGCTTTATGTAGAAGTGCCTTTGAACCTTGTGGTAAATATCCCTGCACAAGGCAAAACCGGATTATTCGTTTACGGAGGACCGTATGCAGCTATAGGTGTAGGCGGAAAATCTAAACTAGATTCTAAATTTGGTCCGCTTACCTCCACTTCGGAAAGAGAAATCGAGTTCAGCGACGACGATCCCTTTACTTCTGCCCAGGAAGATGCTGCCTACGATAAACTGAAAAGATTTGACTTTGGTTTAAACTTTGGTGCCGGTATCGATTTAGATAAAATCATCCTGAAAGCAAACTACGGTTTGGGTCTTACAAAAATTGGCAGCACCGAGAGCAACAATACGGCTGACGATAAGAACAAATACCGCATCTTGAGCATATCTGTTGGAATACCACTGGGAAGATAAAATTGGAGTGACAAATCAATGTTGAAAGGTCCATGTTCATCATGCACCATTTGAACGATTGTATTAATGTAAAATGCATTAGATCTAAAATAAAACAAGGCTTCCTGTTATCAGAAGCCTTGTTTTATTTATCAATTAAGCGGATGCTTTATACAAGTTCTCTTACCACATCGGCAATCAAATTGGGCCTGCCGAGGGTATAATAATGCAGCACTGGCACACCTGCCTTGTAGAGATCTCTGGACTGTTGCAGCAACCAGTCTCTGCCCACTTTTTCTACATCCTCATCGGTTCTACATTTCATTATTTCAGTGCTCAGTGCCAGGGGAAGGTCTATGTGAAATACCTTAGGCAAGAGCGTGAGCTGCTTAATATTGTAAATGGGCTTTAGTCCTGGGATAATCGGAACCGTAATACCAATTTCCCGGCAGGCATCCACAAATGCAAAAAACTTGCTGTTGTCAAAAAACATTTGGGTAACTATGTAATCTGCCCCGGCGTCTACCTTTTGCTTAAGGTACTGCAGGTCGCTGTCCATATTCGGCGCTTCAAAATGTTTTTCCGGGTAACCCGCCACCCCGATACAAAACTTTGTTTTGGTGGTATTCTTCAATTCCTCTTCAATGTATACACCAGCATTTAGGTTGGTAACCTGTTTCAACAGGTCGAGGGCATATTTATGACCCCCGGGTTCTGGTTCAAAGCCGGCTTCATTTTTTGCCGCATCGCCCCGCAATACCAAAACATTGTCTATGCCCAGGTAATTTAGATTGATGAGCGCATCTTCTGTTTCATTAATGCCAAACCCGCCACAAATAAGGTGAGGTACCGTATCTACATTGTATTTGTTCATGATAGAAGCGCAGATCGATTCTGTGCCTGGTCTTTTGCGCACCACCACTTTTTCAAAAGTGCCATCTACCTTTTTCTTAAATACATGCTCGCTTCTGTGATACGTTACGTTTATAAACGCCGGATTAAACTCCATTAAAGGGTCCAGGTGGTTGTACAAAGATTGTATTCCTTTGCCTTTTAGCGGGGGTAAGATCTCGAAGGAAATAAGTGGTTTGGTAGCAGTATTAATGTGTTCTATAACTTTCATATCTATTTAAATAGCGGTAAAGATAATCTCTAAATTAAAAAAACCTTGTTTTCGAAGAACAACGTTTTTTAAGTGAAATGGTTGAGAAAGCCTTGCGCATAAAAAACCCTTGCCTGTTGAGGCAAGGGGTATGAGAGCATTGGGGGTGACTTTTAAAAATTTATTCCAATGCAGATGCCAGACCTTACGCCAGCCCATGGACCATTAAAGTTTATAGTGGCACCGTTTGCATTTACATCGTATGTAAAATCAGTGAGGGGAATATCCAGCCCGGCCAATTCGTCTCTCAGGGCTTGCTGTTCTGATGCGGTGAGAGATTTTTTGCCGGTGAGATCTCCTTTAGATTTACCATAGTTGGGGCCTAGAATCCACCAGTCAAGGTAGACAGCTTTGCTCAATTTCCATTGTGCGCCCAGCATTAAGCCACCGGTAAAGGCATTTACATCTCCACTAAGCGGTATTGTTTCTGTGGTACCATTGTCGTCAAACTCAAACAAAAGGTTGCTTGAGTAACGGGCAATACTGGCAAAGGGAGCCAGGTAAAAGCCGTGGAAAGCTCCTTTTTGGCCCACGTAAAAACGAACTTCGGGGATAAATGCCATGTTCCCTATTTCAAAATTGTTTAATTGCCTTTCCAATTCAGCATCATCGGCTAATTTAATTACAGTACTTTTTAAAGGGATGCTGCCTTCGGGCATGTAACGAAACGTACCCGCTACCGTCATTTTTTTAGCAATGGCTCTTTCATATTGCACAGAAATGGTCTTAAAAGCGAGTGCAGGTAAATTCAGTTTGATGATATTATTCTTGCGGGCAGTGCCATCAATTTTTTCGTTGTCTATAACTTCTTGGGCAAATAGGAAGGTTGTGGCGGTAGCAGCTAAGACTAGCAATACGAGTTTTTTCATGCTGATAGGTTTTTGAGTGGAGTAAAATTGAAAACGGTTTTAGGTTCAAAATGTTGTTTTGCTTTGAAGAAACCATGAATACCAGAACGCCGGATAGAATGCGCCAGGACCATTTGTAGATGCCCGGGTGTACACGGGTACTGCACCCAGGTGCTGTTATAAATGTATGTAAAAACGATCACACCAGAGGTTTGGCCCTCTTGTTTCGAAGGAATTATCCGTTCAACTTATTAAGCGGTAAAAATCTACTAAAAGGCATTCAATCACGATGGGTAAAAGGAGCAGCACGCTTTTAAAATTATGCTAATGCGTGCACAAAAGACAGCAAAGGTAGTATTACATCGCTTATTTTTGTGAAAAGATGACCCCTTGAGTTTAACCATACAAACTAAGAACTTAGTAAAAATTTACGGAAGCCGCACGGTAGTAAACGATGTTTCGTTTAATGTGAGCCAGGGAGAAATCGTGGGATTGCTTGGTCCTAACGGTGCGGGTAAAACGACCTCTTTTTACCAGGTAGTTGGCCTCATCAAGCCAGATGAAGGTGAAGTTTTTCTCAACGACTTGAACATTACAAAACTTCCCATGTATAAAAGAGCCCAAATGGGTATTGGCTACCTGCCGCAGGAAGCAAGTGTGTTTCGCAAATTGAGTGTAGAGGATAATATCATGGCTGTATTGGAAATGACCAATCTAAAAAAACCAGCTCAAAAAGAGAAGCTGGAGTCGCTCATCAACGAGTTTCGCCTGCAGCATGTGCGCAAAAACAACGGAGATACCCTGAGTGGTGGTGAGCGGCGCAGAACAGAAATTGCCCGGGCATTGGCAGTAGATCCTAAATTTATACTACTGGATGAACCCTTTGCTGGCGTAGATCCAATAGCTGTAGAAGACATTCAAGCAATTGTGGCCAAACTGAAATTTAAAAATATTGGCATTTTAATTACGGATCATAACGTAAATGAAACGCTTTCTATTTGCGACAGAGCCTACCTGCTTATTGATGGCAAAATTTTTAAGCACGGCACAGCAGAGGAACTAGCCAACGATGAGCAGGTTCGAAGGTTGTACCTCGGCCGAAATTTTGAGCTAAAGCGCAAAGACTACCTGCACACTGAAGCGGCCAACGAGCAACTAATAAACCCACAATAAAAATTATCCTGTGCTGCGCAGCTGTGCTCAAAAGCAAGTTAAGTGCTGAGTTAGATAGGTTTTTTCTATCTTTCCGCAAATGAAATTACTTTCACCTTTAATTTCTAAGATTGCCCGAATGCGCATTTGGCGTATAGATAACTGGGTGAACCATCCTGTGAGTGCGCAGCGGGAAGTGCTGCAGAATCTTGTTACGTCTGCACAGTATACTGCCTTCGGAAAAAAATACAATTTTGCCAGGCTTTTTACCTTATCAGATTTTAAAAAAAATGTTCCTATCCATGAGTACGACGACATGCGCCCCTACATTATGCGCATGATGGAGGGCGAAGAAAATGTGCTGTGGAATACACCCGTTTCCTGGTTTGCCAAAAGCAGTGGAACCACCAGCGATAAAAGTAAATTTATCCCCATCAGCGACGAAAGCCTCCAGGATAATCACTACCAGGCTAATAAAGATGTGCTCAGCAACTATTACAAGAATTTTCCGGGAAGCGATTTGCTAACGGGCAAAGCCCTGGTGGTGGGTGGTTCACACCAAATAAATAAGGTGAATGATGAAATTCAGTACGGCGATCTTAGTGCTGTTTTGATGCAGAACACACCGTTTTGGGGGCAATGGCTTCGCACACCAGAACTTAGTATTGCCTTGATGGATGAGTGGGAAAACAAAATAGAGCAGCTGGCACAGATTACTGCAAACGAAAATGTGACATCATTAGCCGGTGTTCCCACCTGGACGCTCATCCTCTTAAAGCGAATCCTTGAAATAAAAAATGTGAGCACTATTAAAGAAGTGTGGCCGAACCTGGAGCTGTATATCAATGGTGGTGTATCCTTTATTCCATACCGTGAACAATTTCAAAATATAATTGGGGCACCCATCAATTACCTGGAGGTTTACAATGCCAGCGAAGGTTTTTTTGCCGCCCAGGAAAAGCCAGACGATGATGGTATGACGCTGTTTACAGAGCACGGTGTGTTTTATGAATTTATGCCCGCAGAAGAATATGGCAAACCTGCCCCTAAAACAGTGGGATTAAACCAGGTAGTATTAAATCAAAACTACGCCATCATCATTAGTACCACCGGTGGGCTTTGGCGTTACCTCGTGGGAGATACTGTTCGTTTTACTTCCATCAACCCTTACCGTATTGTAGTTACCGGCAGGCTAAAACATTACATGAATGCCTTTGGTGAAGAGGTAATTGTAGACAACAGTGACAAAGCCATTGCACAGGCATCTCAAAAAACCGGCGCCGTGGTAAGTGACTACACTGCTGCACCACTTTATTTTACACAAGACAGTAATGGTGCCCACGAATGGTTAATTGAGTTTGAGAAAGAGCCCAGCAGCCTTGAGGCATTTACGTTTGCTTTAGACGAGGCTTTAAAAGAAGCCAACAGCGATTATGAAGCCAAGCGATACAAAAATATTGCACTTCGCCTGCCACTTGTGAGGAAGCTGCCACGTGGAGCCTTCACCAAATGGCTCAGCAGCAAGGGCAAAATGGGGGGCCAACACAAAGTGCCCCGCCTCTCCAACGAACGAAAATTTGTAGAAGAAATCACAGCGCTGCAAGCGAGCCTTTAGCGTGTAACGTCTAGCCTGTTAAGAACAAATTTTGAGAGAATCGTTGAGGTATATACCTTCAGTTTAAGCTCTTCTATCATAAAATCTTCGGATGCTGATACGGTGATAGCGAATTCAATTATTTTTGTTTGAACAAATAAAATCAATATGAAATTACTGGAAGGAAAAACCGCCATCGTAACCGGCGCTGCAAGGGGTATTGGTGAAGCCATTGCCTTAAAATTTGCCGGGGCGGGAGCCAATATAGCATTCACCTATGTGAGCGATAGTAGCGCAGAGAAAGCACAAGCTTTGCAGGATAAACTTATTGCTTTGGGAGTAAAGGCGAAAGCATACCAAACCAACGCCGGTGATTTTAGCGCATGTGAAACATTTGTAAATGATGTTTTGAAGGAATTTGGAACCATACAAATTTGCGTAAACAATGCGGGTATCTCTAAAGACAATTTGCTTTTAAGGATGACGCCTGAGCAGTTTGAAGAAGTGATTAACGTAAATCTCAACAGCGTTTTTTATATGACCAAGCAGGTTATAAAGCCCATGATGAAAGCAAGAGACGGTGCCATCATCAATATGAGTTCTGTAATTGGCGAAATGGGCAATGCAGGTCAAAGTAGTTATGCTGCCAGTAAGGCCGGCGTGATTGGTTTTACAAAATCGGTGGCCAAGGAACTAGGCAGCCGCAACATTCGTTGTAATGCCATTGCACCTGGATTTGTAGAAACTGATATGACCAGCTACCTGCAAGAAGGGGAAGCAGCCGATAAATATAAAGCTGGGATTCCGCTGGGGCGTTTTGCTTCTGCCGAAGATATTGCCAATACTGCACTGTTTCTTGCATCTGATATGGGCAACTATATTACAGGGCAAACCATCAGCGTGTGCGGTGGATTGAACATTTAAAGCAAGGCTGCAACTTTTAAAAAAAAACCCCTGTGTGTTGCAGGGGGCTTTTTTAAAGAAAATTTCATCTAGCAAGTAACGACTTTTTTAAACAGAGTGCAATGGTTGAATTTCCAAATTTTCTTTCTCAGGCCTGGCAAAACGATAAACCATGTCGATATCCTCCTGGCAGTTGTGAATCACACTCAGGTCGTTTACCAAGCCATCATTTAAACCGTAAACCCATCCATGTAGGTGCAGCTCACGCTCGTTCCAGGCCTGCTGCACAATAGTCGTTTTAGCAAGGTTGCGCACCTGTTCTATTACGTTTAGTTCGGTAAGCTTGTGCTCTCTCTCAATAGGATCTTGAATAGCATTTAACTTGGTGCTGTTGGCATGGTAAACATCTTTTATGTTGCGTAACCAGTTATCTACATATCCATGGTAAGTGTTGGTCATGGCAGCTTTTATGCCCCCACAACCGTAGTGACCACACACAATTATGTGTTTTACTTGTAAAAATTTCACAGCATATTCCAGCACACTTAACAGGTTGGTATCTGTATGCACTACAAGGTTTGCAATATTGCGATGCACAAATATTTCACCGCTTTCAGTTTTGGTAATTTCGTTTGCAGGCACCCGGCTGTCACTACAGCCTATCCATAGATAATCGGGTTTTTGTCCCATGGCCAAATTCTTAAAATAATCTTTGTCCTGGTGCAATTTTGTTTCGGAATAAATCTTGTTACCCGTTATTAATTTCTGATAGGAATCGAGCATTATTTATTTTTAAGAGATAAGCCCTTTACGCAATTGAGCGGCCAGGGTTACTATGATATCTTTGTCTCCAGAAAGACGAATTGTTTGTTTACAAATCTCTAAACAGTTTCCGCAGTTAGCACCGTGGCATTATCTGGCATGACTGTTTTTTCAGAATGTACGTGTACTGCATCTTCCATTTGATAAGCTTTTTTAAAGTTCAACAGGGTTACATTTATGTTCTTATCTTTTGAGCCAAAGTTTAAAAAGTCTCTTATCAACTCCAGCACATCATAATCTATATAAACCGTATTAGCGGCATCAATGATGAGCTTACTGTTTTCTGGCAAATGGGCCAACGTTTGCTTAATGGCCGCTTTATTTAAAAAGGAAACTTCCTGGGCCAGGTCTATACGAATGGTTTCGCCTTCGTGATGTTTGTCTTTTTTAAAGAAATAAGCCAGTTTCATATTTCCCCTTAAAATGAAAATTATACTTACTAACAAGCCTACACCTACACCTTTTAAAAGATCGGTAAATACAACTGCTACCACGGTAACAATAAAGGGGATAAACTGGTGCTTGCCGGTATGCCAAATGTGAACAAACAGTTTGGGGCTTGCAAGCCTTAAACCAATCATAATTAAAATTGCCGCAAGGCAGGCCATTGGAATTTTATTGAGAATGCTGGGAATGGCTACAACTGCCAGCAAAAGAAATATGCCATGAGCCATGGCAGATAACCTGGTTCTTGCACCAGCATTAACATTGGCAGAGGTTCTCACAATTACAGACGTCATCGGTAAACCGCCAATTAAGCCAGAGAGTATATTGCCAATGCCCTGGGCTTTTAATTCTCTATTGGCGCTGGAAAATCTTTTTAAGGGATCCATCTTGTCACCTGCCTCCAGGCATAAAAGTGTTTCAATGCTTGCCACAATAGCAATGGTGAGACCCACTATCCAAACTTTTACACTTGTAAAGCCAGAAAGATCGGGCGTAGTAAACTGACCAAAAAACTCTTGGATAGAAGAAGCAGTGGGCAGGGTTACTAAATGGTCCTGCGAAATAGCAAGCTTAGATCCCGTTGCCTTAAAGATCTCGTTCAGGATGATGCCAACTATTACAACAATGAGCGCTCCGGGTATTGCTTTTATTTTTTTGAGAAAGGCAATTTTATTAAAAGCAATCAAGATACCAATGGACACCACAGTAATGAGGATAGCTCCCATGTGAGCATAATTAATGGAATTAATTATTTCCGTAAAAAAGCCTGATTCAGAACCACTTTCCAGTGCAAACCAATCTCCCTCATGGGCCTTATCGTACCCAATTGCATGCGGAATTTCCTTTTTTATAATAATGATTCCTATGGCTACAAGCATACCTTCTATTACACTTGTAGGGAAAAAAGAAGAGATAGTTCCTGCTTTGAGCAAACCGAGAGATAGCTGTATGATACCTGCAATTACTACCGCCACAAGAAAACTTTCATAACCCAGGTCATTGATGGCTACGAGTACGATGGCAATAAGTCCTGCTGCCGGGCCAGACACACTTACATTGGAGCCGCTGAGGTAACCTACTATTATACCTGCTATAACGCCGCAAATAATGCCCGCAAAAGGTGGCGCTCCGCTGGCAATGGCTATGCCCAGGCAAAGAGGCAGGGCTACTAAAAAAACGACCATGCCAGACAACATGTCTGACTTAAAATATTTTGTAGTTAATTTCATCTGAATAGTTAGCTTTTATGTATTTAATAATTCTAGCGCTTCTTTCTTCTTGCCAGTGAGATTTTTAAAAAAATCTACCCTGCCATCTTCAATATTGTAAACGCCGCCAATGATGCCTATTTGACCTGCCTCAAACATGGTTTTCACAATGTCGCTGCCAGACAATATTTCTTCGAGGCTGTTTTCTACATTGGCATAAGCTACGTGATCGCTGAATAAATAATCGTTACTGCCGTTTAATAAAGATTTGCTAATGGAAGGCTTAATCCTATTCAGTAGCTCCGTAAGATGGCCGTCCCTTACACCTGCTTTGGCGCTTTTAATAGCTCCACATTCTGTGTGGCCCAACACCATTAAAACTTTCGAACCTACATACTTCACTGCATATTCAATACTGGCCAGTATGTCGTTGTTCACAATATTTCCTGCAATCCGGATGCTGAAAAGGTCGCCGAGGCCCTGGTCAAAAAGTAACTCTACAGAAGTGCGGGAGTCCATGCAACTTAATACAACTGCAAAGGGGTGTTGACCCTCTCTTGTAAGGTTGATGAGTTCCAGGTGGTCATGATCTGTCTTAAGATTGCTGATGAATCTTTTATTGCCTTCTGCTAATAATTCGTAACCCTGGTAGGGCGTGAGGCCTTCCAGGTATTCTTTAGAATGTTTGATCATGTACGTAAATAATTTATAGTGCCATCATATACGATGGCATCGCTGTATAGAAATAGTGGCATAAATAAAGCCTGCCTTGAAGAGAAGTAAATTTTAAATTAGGCGGCGTTCGGCGGAGGAACTAGTAGTTCGCCGTGAAACGCTGTGTAAGTATCAGCGTTTATGTACTGGTAAAAATTTGCACTTTGGCTTAAGAAAAAATGAATGGATTCAGCATGGTGAATATATTCTTCTGTAATGGAGGTAGGCGCAGGCGGTGTTTTTTCTTCAGTATTGTTACCCACAGGATTTGAGTTGTCTTCTTCAAGCGCCAAATCAGGTTGAGTATTTTCCATCTTTGCCTGTTTCGCCATTTCCTGCTTGAATGCGCATACAAATGGTGTACTTATAGTAAGCCACAAAAGCGTAAGAATCATTAAAAGCGCCGAAGCCTTATGAAAGAAATAATATGTAGGCTTGTTTTTCCTCATTATAGGAGGCAAATATAGGTACAAAGCCAGTTTAATTTCATGGGAATAGGTTAATATTAGCGGCGATGTAAAAAAACATTTGTTTAAAGGTTAAGGAATCAGCGTTTCCTTTCTAAGTTGTCCATACATATTGGCCACTTATTGAATTTTATTTATAAAAATAACCTCTTTAGGGTATTGGTTAACTAAAGAAACAATAGTCTCTTTGCTGCTGTATCCCCCTCTAAAGAACAATGAATAAAGGCCCGTTTGCGTACCAGGTTAAGAACCGGCTCTGAAAACACTAACTTTTTCTCATGCTTGAACACTCCCCCGTTCCGAATTTCCGGGATGGGTTTTTTTTGCGGATTGCTAAAAAAACTAAATTTATTACTATTTTAAAACTAAAATAATTAGTTTAATTAAATTTAAACCATACATTTGCTTCCACTTAATTTTACACCGCAAATTCAGATACATCAACTAAACTTAAAAACATGAGCAACGCAGAAAAATTAAAGGCCCTTAAACTTACCATGGATAAAATTGATAAGGATTTTGGGAAGGGATCGGTAATGATGATGAGTGATAAGGGAGTAGAAGAACAAGAAGTAATATCTACCGGATCCATCGGGTTGGACGTGGCATTAGGTATAGGCGGCTTGCCTAAAGGTAGGGTTGTAGAAATTTATGGTCCTGAATCATCTGGTAAAACCACTTTGGCCATTCACATTATTGCAGAAGCACAAAAAAAGGGTGGCATGTGTGCCTTTATCGATGCGGAGCACGCATTTGATAGCATATACGCACAGAAGTTGGGCGTTGATATAGACAATCTTTTAATTTCTCAACCAGATTACGGAGAACAGGCCCTTGAAATTGCAGACAGGCTGATACTTTCAGGAGCATTGGATGTAGTGGTGATAGATTCAGTGGCAGCATTGGTGCCCAAAAGTGAGCTAGAAGGCGAGATGGGGGATAGTAAGATGGGCCTGCAGGCAAGGTTAATGAGTCAGGCCTTAAGAAAACTAACTGCTACGATTTCAAAAACCGGAAGTTGCTGTATATTCATCAACCAGCTTAGAGAAAAGATTGGGGTAATGTTTGGTAACCCTGAAACTACCACTGGTGGTAATGCCTTGAAATTTTATTCTTCAGTAAGGTTGGATATCCGGCGCCAGGCACAAATTAAAGATGGCGACGAAGTGATAGGCAATCATATCAAAGTAAAAGTGGTTAAGAACAAAGTAGCCCCACCCTTTAGGCAAGCGGAGTTTGATATCATTTATGGCGAGGGCATTTCTAAAGTAGGAGAAATAATAGATATGGGTGTGGAGCTAGGTATTGTGCAAAAGAGTGGTAGCTGGTTTAGTTACAATAATGACAAACTCGGCCAGGGGCGTGAGGGGGTTAAAAAATTGCTACAAGATAACCCTGAACTTGCCACCGAGATTGAAGTTAAAATAAGAGAAAAAATAAAAGAGAATATGGGTTAACCCAATTTGCCCGTACATTTTTTTAGTTGGATTAGTAAGTATTAAAACCGCCTTTTTCTAAAGGCGGTTTTTTTAATAAAGCTACCGACCTTTACATTTTTAAAATAGTTTTTATTTGAAACCTACCACAAAGGCTCACCTGGCGTTGCTAAGTACCAATATATTTTTTGCAATCAACTTTACCGCCATCAAATATCTTGTGAATGGAGGTTTCGCACAACCCTTTGCGATTAATATTATAAGGGTAGCAATTACAGCCTTGTTATTGTGGGTGGTTTTTATTTTTAAACCTGTAAAGTCATTTATTCTTAAAAAGGATATTGGAAGGCTTTTGATGTGCGCCGTTACAGGTATAGCCATCAATCAGCTATTGTTCGTGAAAGGGCTATCCCTTACCTATTCTATTCATGCATCTTTGCTGATGCTTACAACTCCCATACTCATCACTATATTTGCTGCGTGGATTTTGAAAGAGCGGTTAACAGCTGTAAAAGTAATTGGGCTTTTCCTTGGTATCACCGGTGCGCTTATACTTGTTAGCTCCAGAGAAAGGAGCGGTATAGCAAAAGATGTATTTCTGGGAGATGTGCTTATTATTCTAAATGCAATATCCTATACAGTATACTTTATACTGGTAAAGCCCTTGATGAAAACTTACAACGCCATAGTAATTATAAGGGTGATATTTACGATGGGTTTTTTTATGATGCTTCCGTTTTGTTGGCAGGAATTTAGTCAAATGTCCTGGCAAAACTTCACGGTACAAGCGTGGTTAAACCTCGGGCTGGTGGTAATTACAGGTACTTTCCTGGCTTATGTATTTAATGTTTATGGCATCAAAATTTTGGGAGCTGGTATGGCCGGTACGTACATTTATTCCCAGCCTTTTTTTGCAGCAGCCATTGCCATTTTCTTCTTAAGCGAAAGTTTAACGCTCACTAAATTGGCAGCAGCAGCCTGTATATTTCTAGGTGTATATTTGAGCAATAGAAAAAACAATACGGGTTAAGGCATTCGTCACATTAAAAATTTAAACCTGCTTTGGAAAGTAAAAAAATAAGTATTCCTTTTTGCAATCCGCAAAACCCTTCCAGCTGTCTTCCGCAATGCGCACCCCAAACACAGAACAGGTAGGCATGTTATCAATGTGCACATTCAAACCGAGGCTGTTCACGAATTCGGTAATGCCAGGATTGTGAGAAAAAATAGCCGCACTGTTGTACTCGTTGGGGATTGCTCTAACCACTTCATAAAAAACAGGTGAAGGGGCATGGTACAATTCTTCCACTAGTTTAATATCACCCTCTTTACGCCCAAAAGCTTCACAAAAAAGTTTGCAGGTTTTATGTGCCCGTTTTGCAGGGCTGCTGATGAAGCTATCAACGGTAATACCAGCATCCAGCAGGCGTTTCGCCATCATAGGGGCATCCCGCTTTCCACGTTCGTTTAAGGGTCGGTCGAAATCAGGCTGAGTAAAATCGCCCCAACTGCTTTTTGCATGCCTAATGATATAAAGTGATTTCATAGAAATAATTTTTTAATAATAATGCTGCAATCACAGGAATTAAATGGGTTGTGTATTATTTGAAATTAAAAACTGATGATACTAAAAGCATGCCTTTAAATAAAAGATGCAAACCATAATCACTACTTTGTAGGGACATCACCAAACTCTTATTTATGAAAAAAATTTTCTTTGCGTTGCTTATAAGTTGCCTTGTAGTTTCTTTTGCCAATTGCAGTGCTTCTAAAAAAGCAACTACCGCAGCCCCGCCTCCAATAAACTATCAGGCAAATGTAGAGCAGTTGCTCGTAGCAAATTGCAGCCCATGTCATTTTCCGGCAAAAGGAGGTAATAAATTAGCGTTGGATAATGCAGATGTTGTCAAATCAAAAATAGATGAGATTATTGCACGCATTGAAAAAAATCCCGGCGATAAAGGTTTTATGCCTTTTAAAAGAACCAGGCTTTCCGACAGTGTAATTAATCTTTTCAAACAATGGAAAGCGGATGGTCTCACCATGAAGTAGAACCAGCTGAAGGTTTGTAGATTGCAGACATCAAGAAGTAATATGAACAACGAAGAATTTTTACTGTACGGTGCCAACGGTTACACCGGAAGGCTTGTTGCCAGGTTTGCAAATTTATATGGTTTGAAGCCCATTCTTGCAGGGAGAAGCCGTGCGCCATTGGAGGCTATGGCAAAAGAGTTGAACCTCCCCTTTAAAGTTATAGAACTGGATGATGAAAGTGCCCTTAACGCAGCGTTGAACGAAGTGAAAGTTGTTTTACATGCTGCGGGTCCCTTTGAATATACGGCGAGAAAAATGGTGGATGCCTGTGTGAAAACGGGCACACATTACCTGGATATTAACGGCGCAATATCTGTATTTGAGATGATCAAAGGCTATCATCAATAAGCAGCTGCGGCTGGCATCATGATCATGCCTGGCGTAGGATTTGACGTGGTACCTACCGACTGTATTGCGCTCCTACTTAAACATAAAATGCCAGAAGCTACGAAACTACAACTGGCTTTTGCCAGCACTGGCGGTGGTTTATCTCACGGCACCGCTACTACAATGGCTGGCAACCTGGGTGAGGGTAGTCTGGCAAGAATAGATGGCAAACTAACCAAAGTACCACTGGGGACAAACGGCATGATGGTTGAATTTTTTTGCGGGAAAAATGAACCTCACAAAGAATTATTTGTGATGAGTATTCCGTGGGGAGACATTTCAACAGCCTACACAACAACCGATATCCCCAATATTGAAACCTATACCGGTATTTCTAAAAAACTGTATTATATCTTAAAAGCCCAGGGTCTTTTCAATTGGTTACTACGTACTGCTATAATTAGAGAGTTTGTCATTAAAAGGATAAAGTCGTTACCAGCAGGGCCCACAGATGATCAGAGGAAAAATGCAAGAAGCATGGTTTGGGGAAGCGTTACAAATGCTGAGGGTGACACTGCAACAGCAAGGCTTTGCGGTCCTGACGGTTATACGCTCAAAATGAACAGCTCTTTAATCATTCTAAAAAAAGTGTTGCTAGGAAATTTTGAGCCCGGTTATCAAACGCCGGCAAAACAGTATGGGTGGGACCTTGTAAAAGAAGTGCCTGGTGTAGAAATACAATATGAATAAAGTCTTTCATTTATGGAAGTGGTATAAACAAAAAAAGGGACCAGGATAGAAATCCAGTCCCGTTTTAAATCCAATATCCTATGAAAAACCGAGTTGTTAGTAAGACAAATTTATCTTACTGAATATTTTATCTGAAATTGCGTATCGGCAATTGCTTTAGCGTTGTGGCCAACATACGCAAACTGTTATGCCCCGGATTTTGCGATCCATTTATTTATAATTAATTTATACAAAACAAAATTTGTTCGCATGAGAATGTATGCATTGAAAAAAATCACCATCGCTTTGTTGTTATGCTATCTCCCATTCCAGGGAATGGCATGGGGCCTTTTAGGTCACCGTATTGTTGGAGAAATAGCAGACCGGCATCTTACCAAAAAAGCAAGAAAGGCAATAGCGGGTATTTTGGGCAACGAATCGCCTGCGATATCTTCTAACTGGGCAGATTTTGTAAAATCAGATAGTAACTACAATTACTTATCTAACTGGCATTATATTAATTTAAAAGCAGGCATGTCTCAGCAGGAGGTGATTAGCTACCTGGAAAAAGATACTGCCACCAACGCATACACAAGGATCAACTTCATGGCTACTGCATTAAAAGATAAAAATTTACCCCAGGCAGATAAACTGCTGTACCTGCGCATGCTCATTCACCTTGTGGGAGATATTCATCAGCCGCTGCATGTGGGCCGTCCGGATGATCTTGGAGGAAATAGAATCAGGGTTTTATGGTTTAATGAATCTTACAACTTGCACCAGCTTTGGGACGACGTATTAGTGAGTTTTCAAAAGCTTAGTTATACAGAATATGCAACTGCGATTAACTATGTAACAAAAGAGCAAATTAAAAATCTGCAGCAGGAACCCGTGAAATTATGGTTCTATAATTCTTATCAAATAGCAGAAAAAATTTATGGCGATGTAGCAGGTAAGGAAGATAAAATCGGCTACGCCTACAACTTTAAGTACAAAAGCATCATGGAGCAGCAACTGCTACTGGCCGGCGTACACCTGGCCGGAATGCTCAACGAGATATTTAACTAAAATGAGGAATGAATTACTCAGGTAATACGGGGCCGTAACGAAGATTTTTTTCCTTGCGGGGATGATTGGGGTACAGAATATCGTTGGCCGTTTCGTAACCTTCGTCTGCAATGTGAGCAAGTTTGCCCTCGCAATCTTCGTCTTTTTCTTTGCGAGACATATAAATAACAACACCTACTGCTGTAATTGCCAGTATACTGAAAAGGGTCTTTTTACTTATTTTCATAACATCAACCATTTATGTTTTCCTTGTTTTTAACGAGTGTCTTTGAAAAGATAAGCCACCAAAACAAAGATAAACTATAAAATAAAAAATCGTGCCATTTACGGCGACCGGGTGCAAGATAAAGGCAGGAGTTTCAAAAGAAGCATTCATTTAAAAGACATAACAAAAAATTAAAAGAACCAACACGTATGAAGCAAGCATTCATGTTTTTATTTTTTAGCACCCTGTTTTGTGCTGTAAGTTCACAACCACTTACGGGTTACCTGCCAGCAAACGTCACATACAATGCAACAGTGCCAACGCCCCCGCAAATTATTCATCATGAAGTTGGCGAATTTCATGTAACGCATGACAGGTTGTTGAATTATATGACGGCTGTGGCAGCAGCATCTCCCCAGCGGATAAAAATGCAAACACTCGGGGTTACCTACGAAAACCGCCCCCAGGTTGTTTTAATTGTAACGTCTCCCAAAAATCATGAGCGATTGGAGCAAATCAAACAACAACATATTCAACTGTCTGATCCCGCCCGGTCTGCTGCGCTGAATATTGACGAAATGCCTATCGTGATTTACATAGGAAATTCTATTCATGGCAATGAGCCCAGTGGGAGCAATGCCGCTTTGCTAAGCGCTTACTACCTCGCTGCTGCAGAGGGCAAGGCAATAGATGATTTACTAAACAATGTGGTAATATTGTTGGATCCGTCTTTTAACCCTGATGGCTTGCAACGTTTTTCTACCTGGGCCAATCAACACAAAAGTAAAAACCTGGTAACAGATCCTAATAGCAGGGAGTTTAACGAAGTATGGCCTGGTGGAAGGTTTAATCACTATTGGTTTGATCTAAACCGTGACTGGCTGCCGGGAGTTCACCCCGAAAGTAAAAATAGAATCAAGCTTTTTCACGAATGGAGGCCCAATATTTTGACCGATCACCATGAGCAAGGAAGCAACGCCAGTTTTTTCTTTCAACCCGGTGTACCTTCAAGGGTGAACCCTTTAACCCCTGCAAAAAACCAGGAGCTAACGGCAAAGCTTGGCCGCTATCATGCTAAAAATCTGGATGAAATTGGATCATTGTATTTCACCAAAGAAAACTATGATGATTTCTATTATGGTAAAGGTTCCACTTTCCCGGATATCAACGGCGCCATCGGCATTTTGTTCGAGCAAGCAAGTAGCCGCGGCCACTCACAGGAAACAGCCAATGGCATTCTTTCCTTTCCCTTCACCATCAAAAATCAATTTGTTACAGCCCTTTCAACAATGTATGGGGCCATGGAATTAAAAAATGAATTCCTCGCTTTTCAAAGAGATTTTTATAAGCAGTCTCTATCCGGCGGAAACAAAACCTATGTTTTTGGCGATAAATATGACAAAGCCAAAACAAACCTTTTTATAGAAATGATGCTGCGCCATAATATTGTTGTGAATGAATATAGTGGCCCTTACGATGCAAGTTTTGAAAAAGGAAAATCCTTTGCTGTTTCTCTCAACCAACCACAACAGGTTTTAGTAAAAGCAATTTTTGATAAGCAACTGGTTTTTGCGGACAGTTTGTTTTATGATATCTCAAGCTGGACGATGCCATTGGCCTTTGGCATTCCTTACAAAGAGGTAACCATTGCAGATGCTGGTAAAAAAATAGAAGCCGCTGCGATGCCTGCCGGAGAAGTAATTGGTGGCAAAAGTAATTATGCTTACCTCTTTACCTGGGATGAATTTTATACACCAAGAGCCTTGTATGAATTGCAAACTGCGGGATTGATTACAAAAGTGGCCAGCAACAGCTTTGAAATTCCTATAGCCGGGGTTGGCAAAAAATTTGACTATGGCAGTATTCTTATCCCTGTAGCCATGCAATCTATGAATGCCGACAAATTGTACGAGTTGATTGTAAGGGTAGCAAAAAATAATGGCATTACTATTTATGCCATGCAAACAGGTGCCGCAGTAAATGGTAGCGACCTGGGCAGTAGCAAATTCCTTACCGCTACTCAGCCCAAAGTGGCCATGCTCGTTGGTGCAGGTGTAAACGCCTTGGATGCGGGAGAAATTTGGCATTTAATGGATCAGCGGATGAACATCCCTGCCACGCATCTGGAAATATCACAATTCAATCGTGTTGATATTTCCAAATACAATACGATCATAATGCTGTCTGGTAGTTACAGCGAACTCAGTAAAGAAAAATTAAAAACATGGGTACAAGCTGGGGGAGCACTGATTGCGCTGGAAGAAGCTGTTAGCTGGTGCGCAGATAACGGCATCAGCAGTGTGAAATTTAAAAAAATTAAACTGCCAACAGACAGTAGTGCCCCAATACCCTATGTGCAAAGAGAGCAAATAGACGGGGCCCAACAAATGAATGGGTCCATCTTTGGCGCCGATGTGGATCTTACGCATCCACTAGCGTATGGCTATCACACAAAAACAGTAAGCATGTTTAAACCTAACAGGGTTTTTATGGAAAGGCCTAAAAGTCCTTATGCGGCACCTTTTTATTACGGCGGCAATCCTTTGCAAAGTGGCTACATCAGCAAAGAAAATTTAGCGGCTATAAAAAACAGTGCTTCGGTAATAGTTAATACCGTGGGTGCAGGCAGGGTTATCAATATTGCTGACAACATAAACCTCCGTGGTTTTTGGTTGGGTGGCACCAAATTAATGATGAACGCAATTTTTTTCGGTAGAATCATAGATGCTGCCAGTGGCCGCACAGAATAAAATTTTTGAAACTTTGTGTGAAGCCAGGCAACTATGCCTGGCTTTTTTTGTAAGTATTGTTATGGAATGCTGACTGAATAGTTATTCTTAGCATTTACAGATATTTTTGCAATCTAAACAATCAACATTGAGCAAATCGCTTTTACTAATTACTCCTCCCTTTACCCAGCTCAATACGCCCTATCCTGCAACCGCCTACATCAAAGGATTTTTAAATACAAAAAATATTACCTGCTTCCAGGCAGACCTTGGCATAGAAACCACCCTGGCTTTGTTTTCTAAAAAAGGGCTGACTCAATTATTCGAACAAGCCGCTGCAACAGCAAAGGAGTTGTCGGCAAATGCAAAACGCATCCTTGCTTTAAAAGACGATTATATTGAAACCATAGACGACGTTATCCTTTTTTTACAGGGACGAAACGCCACCCTGGCTCACCTCATTTGTAAAAGAACTTTTTTACCAGAAGCTTCCCGCTTTGCACAAACAGACGATATCGATTGGGCCTTTGGAAGTATGGGTGTATTAGACAAGGCGAAACATTTTGGAACTATGTACCTGGAAGATCTTTCTGATCTTATCATGGAAACGGTTGATGAACATTTCGGGTTTAGCAGGTATGCAGAACGACTTGGCCGGAGCGCCAATACTTTTGACGAATTGTATGCAGCCTTGCAACAGCCCTACACTTACATAGATGAATTACTCATCAAAATATTGGAGGAAAGGATGAAGGAAGTTCAGCCAAAACTCGTGGCCTTGTCTGTTCCGTTTCCTGGAAATTTATATACTTCGCTCCGCTGCGGGCAATGGATAAAGAAATATTACCCGGAGGTAAAGGTGGCCATGGGCGGTGGTTTTGCCAATACTGAATTGCGTTCCCTATCTGATGCCCGGGTATTTGAATTTTATGATTTTATAACGTTGGATGATGGCGAAGCTCCCATTGAAAACCTGGTTCATTTCTTAGAGGGTGCTAAAAAGTTAGAAGAATTAAAGCGCACTTTCACACTTGTAAATGGCGTTGTTACTTACATCAACAACAAAGAAACAAAAGACTACCGGCAGGGAGAAGTAGGCACACCAGACTACAGTGACCTATTGTTGCATAAGTATATTTCTGCCATTGAAGTGGTGAATCCAATGCACCGATTGTGGAGTGACGGACGCTGGAACAAATTAACCATGGCACATGGCTGCTATTGGGGCAAGTGTACTTTTTGTGATATTTCGCTGGACTACATAAGGCTGTACGAGCCTGTGGCAGCCGGTGTTTTGTGCGACAGAATAGAAGAAATGATTGCTCAAACCGGCGAGAATGGTTTTCATTTTGTAGATGAAGCTGCACCACCTGCACTGATGCGTGCCCTGGCTTTGGAGATACTAAGGAGAAAACTGGTTGTAAGTTGGTGGGCAAATATTCGTTTTGAAAAGAGTTTTACCCGGGACCTTTGTGTTTTACTCAAAGCATCTGGTTGCATAGCGGTAAGTGGTGGCCTGGAAGTGGCATCAGAGCGGTTGTTGGTTTTGATAGACAAAGGGATCACCGTTTCGCAGGTGGCAAGGGTGAACAGGCATTTTACCGAAGCCGGCATTATGGTACACGCTTACCTTATGTATGGGTTTCCAACGCAGACTGCGCAAGAAACCATTGATTCGCTGGAAATGGTGCGGCAGCTTTTTAAGGCCGGTGTTTTACAATCTGCTTTTTGGCACCAATTTGCTATGACGGCACACAGCCCGGTTGGCCTGAATCCTGAAAAGTATAAAGTGGTAAAAGAAACGGAAGCTATTGGCACATTTGCCAACAATGATATTGTGCACCATGACCCTACCGGTGCCGATCACGATAGTTTTAGTTTTGGGTTGAAAAAATCACTCTTCAATTACATGCACCAGCTAGGGTTAGAAGATCCGTTGCACAAATGGTTTGATTTTAAAACACCCAAAACTACAGTGCCATCAAATTATATTGAAAATGCATTGAACAATGCTGATGAGTTGAGCTTTAAGCCAACTGCAAAAGTTGTGTGGCTTGGTAAGCAACCGTCGGTAGAATATTTTACGCAATCTAAAAAGGGTATGCAGAGAGAAATGGCCACGGTCACTTTCATTTCTAAAACTGCAACGCAACAAGTGCAGATTTTAAAGACACAGGCAGACTGGCTGATACCAACGCTTGAAATAATCAGTATTAGAAACCCAAAAACTTATACCGTGAAGGAACTGATGGAAGATTATGAAACCCGCACTGGGTTGGACGACTTTGAACTCTTTTGGGATAACAAGCCGATGAACACAATGTGGAAAGTTGGATTACTGAGATTGTAACTCGATTTCATTCAGCAAAACTGCTCGTGCTGTTTTCTCTTAAAATAACTGAAGCCCGTAGTGCCCGATACCCGTGAAAATTGCACATCTCACCAGCACTCCCACACAACACCAGGTAACCAGTTTTTTTAAGGGTGCATTAAAACCCACACCTACAGCCAGGCTGATAGGTGCCCCCACCGTCAGGGTGCCCAAAAATCCAAGGCCGATGATGCCATATTTGTTCCAAATGCGATACACTAAACCGGTTTTTGGTTTTTCTTCTTTAGGGGTTTTGTTACGGTTGAAAAAGGCACGGATCTTATCCCCCAAAAACGCTGCAACAAAAACGCCTACCAGGCCGCCGATGGTACTCGCTGTAAAAATAGTGCCCGGGTGCAACCCAAATGCAAAGCCTGCGGGTATGGCTGCGTACACTTCAAAAGTTGCCAAACCGGCTACGGTGATAATTTCTAACATTAATAAAGTTTCAAAGGTTTAATAGGTTTAAAAGTTGAAATGGGAAAAGGCGAAGGGGAAGGTCAAATCTTCGAAGTGTTGTTATTTATAGAAGAATAATTTTACCAATACCGGATGCTATAAATTAAACAAAAATGAAGCCATGGACATTTAGTTTTTTTGCGCTTCAGGACTCAGCCATTTATTATCCGGGCGTGTAAAAGATCTTTCCGGCCTTCACATTCCTAATATCCCCTCACATTCTTGCCTTCCACGTAATTCATAAAAGCTTTGTTGCAAACCTTGTTACCCCCCGGGGTTGGATAATTTCCTGTAAAGTACCAATCTCCCTTGTTGCCGGGGCAAGCCTCATGGAGGCTTTCAATGGTTTGATAAATCACATCTACAGGAATGGTAATATCATCTGGGGTGATGAGCTCTGCTATTTTTTTAGACATCTGACTTAGGCTAAAAGGCTTGTACACCTGGCGCACGAGGTTTTCTGTATGCAACTGGTTGTTCCGTTGCAGCTCTTTGCATTTGCCGAGTAAATCGTTTAACAATCCTTCCTGGCCGTTTTCTTTCAATAATTCTACTGCAGCTTTAAAAGCAATAAAATCACCCATCTTACTCATATCAATGCCATAACAATCCGGGTAGCGAATCTGCGGAGCCGAAGAAACAATAATGATGCGCTTTGGCTTTAGGCGACTCAGCATGCGTATAATGCTTTCCTTTAAAGTAGTACCCCGTACAATACTATCATCGATAACTACAAGGGTATCTATTTCTTTTTTTACAGTGCCATAGGTGATGTCGTACACGTGCTGCACCATTTCGTTGCGACTACTGTCTTCTGTAATAAACGTACGCAGCTTTACATCCTTGATGGCAATCTTTTCAATCCTGATGCGTCGGTTGATCATCTCTGTAAGCTTCTCGTCATCATAGTCTTTACCCCAGCTCAGTATGCGTTCAATCTTAATTTTATTGAGGTAATCTTCTGCCCCTTTTATAAGACCATAAAAGGCGGTCTCTGCAGTATTAGGTATAAAGGAGAAAATGGTATTCTTAAGATCGTAATCTAGTTTCTTCAAGATAATATTACTTAACTGGCGACCCAGTTCAGTCCTCTCTTTGTAAATTTTTTCATCGCTGCCCCGGCTAAAATAAATCCGTTCAAAACTACATGCCTTGCGTTCCTTTGGTTCCACAATTTGTTCTACTGTTACAGAACCATCAGCCCTTACTATGAGTGCGCAGCCTGGCATCAGTTCCTGCACTTCGTTTTCTTCCAGGTTAAAGGCAGTACGTATGGCAGCTCGTTCACTTGCGCCCACCACTACCTCTTCGTTTATATAATAATAAGAAGGCCGTATGCCATGGGCATCTCTCATCAGGAAAGCATCGCCGCTGCCGGTAATGCCTCCAAAGTGGAAACCCCCGTCAAATAAAGGCACTGCCTTTTTTAAAACATTGGCAATACAAATCTCACCGGGTGTTTTCTCGTCTTCCTTTATCAAAAAATGATGAATCACTTCAAGCATTGCTGCTAAATCGCTTTGGCATTGAAATTCGCCAGGCGCCATGTTTATGAGAGAAAATAATTCTTCTGTATTTACAAGATTAAAATTACCAGCCAGGGCAAGGTTGCGTGCGGGTATAATGTTTTTCTTAATAAACGGGTGGCAAAACTCTGTATTGTTTTTACCCTGTGTACCATACCGGAGGTGGCCCAGTAATACTTCCCCCATCACGCCCAAATGCCCTTTCATCAAGCCGGGGTGGTTTTTAATATCAGGTTGATATTTTTCTACCTCGGCGATCTCGGCGCCAATTTTTGAAAAAAGATCAGCTATCGGTTGTGTAGCACTGCTGCGAAGACGGTAAAGAAAAGGGTAACCAGGTTCTGTATTTAATTTTACAGCAGCTATACCGGCACCATCCTGGCCACGGTTATGCTGTTTTTCCATGAGCAGGTACAGTTTGTTTAAACCATACAGTACCGACTCATATTTTTGTTGGTAATAACTAAAAGGCTTTCGTAAACGAATGAAGGCTAGCCCACACTCATGTTTTATCTCGTCGCTCATTGTTTAATTTATCCCGTGAAAAGGGTTCTGTAATGAGCCGCGAATTTAGTTGATTGGGCTAAGCAAAAAAAATCCCCCTGTAAAGGAGGATGCTAAATGATGTTAAATTTTACAAGCCACTAAAAGTGAGGCCAACCTGCAAGCCTTTAATATCCGGAGCTACGCCGTCTTTAAATGTGCCGGTGAGGCTGTAGGCACCAAACAAACTAAAGTTACCATAACCAACACGGGCTGTGGCCGCAATGCGGGTAGTATTGAAATAGCTTTTGGAACTCTCTTTAACTGTTTTTGTATTTAAGGAAGTGCCAGAAGCGTTTCTAAGGCCCTTGCCCTTAGATTTTGCATTTAGCATCGTACCTACTTTTAAGCCAATAGCCGCCTTGAGTGTTTTGTTAGGGGTAGATGGGTTAGCAGTAAACCGCAGTTCTAATGGCACTTCTAAAAAGGCAGTACTCACTTTAAACTTTTTGTAATTGTCCATGCTATCCACTGCCCTAAAAGGAAGCAAAGGAGTTGTAGCGCCTACTTCTACAATCATGTTTTTAAAATAAATATTGGTGGTGCCAATGCCTATACCAGCGGCTATGCTCATCCGCTGGTTCGACTTAAAAGGCTTGTCCAGCATAATATAAACGTTACCGCTTCTGTTAAAACTCCCGATGCGGCTATCAATACTATCAGGAGCACCTTGCCAGCTATTCAAAGCAAATTGAACCATAAAATGATCGGCAGCACGATTGGCAAGATCGTACCTTTTTTTCGCAGGGTTTTCTTGCGCAAAGGAAGGGGTAGCAACTGCCCAAACAAAACTAAAAACCAGTAATTTTCTCATAATCAATGTTGTGCGGCAAAAATAATTGCCTCCGCGGTTAATGAAAGGTTAAATGATAGGGGGTAATAAGCTCGTTAATTTCCAGTATTAATAGAGCTAAAGCCACTACTCTCCTACTCCCTGATTGGGCGCAAATGTACAGTTTTAGTTGTTGGAAGATTTATGAGGCAGCAAAATAAATTACAGCGCTGGTTCTTAAACACTTGTAATTTTATAATGGTTTGCACGCAGCATTTTACCCACATTAGTTGTTTATTTAAGGGGACCTCTGTATTTTTATGTTCTCAAAATAAGATTGGCCCTAACCAATTACCACGTACCTCCTCATCCTCTGAAGCACCCCTTACACATTCCTGTCTAACATCTGATCTCGTTTGAGATTCGTATATCATTTGCTTATCCTCCGAAAGACCTGTGCCTAATTTTTAAAAAGGTTCAAAAACATTTTTTAATCATTAAACCTCAGGATCATGACAAGAACTACAACAAAAAGACGCAGGCCTTCCTGCTATCTGCGCCTCTGATTTTTTATAAATCAAGAAATTCACAGCGCTTTTTACAGGCAACAAAAAAAGGTTCCTGTACTATCATTCATCAAAAATAAATTTTATGGAAAAGACATACGTTTGGACTTACAATGTAATTCGCAGTTGCAACAACGACTTTCATTTTGACTGTGCTGATGCACTCATTCATCTTTTTGAACAAAAATATGGTGAGACGGAAATGGTATTTCAATTAAAGCAATTGCGGGAACACAAATGGGTTTCTGTTCACGGAATTTTAATTTAAAGCCTATGGGTCCAATATTTACTTTATAAAAACAAAGAATTTTTTGCTAAAAAAGAGGTTTCGAAAAGACCTCTTTTTTAATTTGAGCACTTGAATGGTAAAGCGGATCCTTACCGTAATTCTTAAACCACGCTCTCCTTCATTTCGTTTATACTCAGATGTTCAGCCGTTTTGATCAACCCATTATTTCTTAATTTTAAATAATGAGAAAAATTTCTGCTGCTATTGCCGCTATAATATTATTGACTCCTATTGTCTCTTTTACGCAAAACCTGGGAGGGAACGCTGCCAATATAAGATGGCAACAAATAGATAACAAACAGCAAAGGGTGATTTATCCCCCGGCTTTAGATAGCCAGGCAAGAAGAATTCATCACATAGCTTCCACCTTAGATAGTTTCAAACTTTTTTCGCTGGGTGATGCCCATAGAAAATGGAACACTGTTTTGCTCAACCAAACAACCGAGTCCAATGCTTATGTAAGGCTTGCACCTGTTATGAGTGAGTTTTACATGAACCCCTCGCAAAATAGTTTTTCGCTTGGCAGCCTTCGTTGGGACGATAACCTGGTTATTCATGAGCAACGGCACATGCACCAGCTTGCCAATTTCAACAAAGGACTCACTAAAGTATTTTCTTTTTTGCTTGGCCAGGAAGGACAGTTATTGGCAAATGGTATGACAGTGCCTGATTATTTTTTTGAAGGTGATGCTGTGTGGCAGGAAACTATTTTAAGCAGGCAAGGTAGAGGTAGAACCCCCGCTTTCTATAACGGGCTGAAAGCAATATGGCTGTCGGAAAAAAATTATTCCTGGATGCAGTTGCGCAATGGTTCGTTGCGAAACTACCTGCCCGGACATTACGAAGTAGGATACCCACTCGTGGCTTATGGTTATGAAAAGTATGGCACTGATTTTTGGAAAAAAGTTACCCAGGATGCTGTTCGGTTCAAAGGGTTGTTCTATGCATTTAACAATGCGGTAGAAAGGCATGCAGGCATTTCCTACAAACAATTCAGGCAGGATGCTTTACAATATTTTAAAGAAAGAACCTTACCTGTCCAGGCAGCACAAGAAACTGTTCAATACATAACACCCGTTAGCAAAAACAACGTGGTTGATTATCTCTTCCCTGCGTTTGTGAGTGAAGATTCTATTTTAGTTACAAGGGTAGCTTACAATGAAATAAACTCATTTTATTTATTAACAGGCGGTAAAGAAAAAAGGATAAGGGTAAAGGATTTGGTAAGCGATGATTATTTTTCTTACAAAAATGGAAAGATTGTTTATGCTGCTTTTAAAAGTAATGCCCGCCGTGCCAATGTAGATTACAGCGACATTTGCCTGCTTGATATTTATACCAATGAGCAAAAACGCCTCACCAGCGGGGCAATGTATTTTTCACCAGACATCAATGAGGCTGGCACTGAAATTATTGCGGTAAAGGTTAACTCCGATGGGTCTAATTTTTTGTGTAGGCTAGATGCTTTGGACGGTAAAGTAGTAGCCGAAGTCCCAAATCTGAAAAATTATTTTTTTACACAAACTAAATTTTTAAGTAGTACAGAAGTGGTGAGTGCAGTGCGAAATGCTATAGGGCAAATGGCCCTCGTAAAAGTTGATTTGCAAACTGGCACTATACAAAATCTTACCCCTTTTACCTACAACGTTTTGGGGTATCCTTCAGTAAACGGGGATAAGGTTTATTATTCAATGATGAATGCTGGAGGCAGCCAAAAAGATGTGGCCAACAGTGTGTCGGATAAAATTTACGCTGTAGATTTAAAGTCTGGTAACAATTACCAACTCACCAACAACAGCAATGGATACTATTATCCCGTCGCCAACAATAAGGGAGAAGTATTAGTAAGTGCTTTTACAGCAGAGGGACACCGGTTGGTGAAACTGAACTCCGGCAGCACTTCATGGCAGGCTGTTTTGCCAGAGACCGCCGCCTCCGATATCAGCAACGTAGATGTGAGCCGGCGGGATTTTCTGTTAGACTCTTCTTTAAATATGGCGCTGGCTGCAACGAGCCGCTACAAAAAATCTTTTCAGCTTTTTAATTTTCACAGCGCACGCCCATATGTGTCTTCGGTAGAGTATGGCTACGACTTTTATGGAAATAATGTACTCAGCACCTTTAGCAACAACGTGTCTTATCGCTACAATAGGAACGAGCAAAGCAGTACTATTGGATACAATGCAGTATATGCAGCTCTTTTTCCGTATTTAACTGCAGGATTAGAGTACACCTACAATAGAAATATTGATACAGCTATTGGAAGTGGTATTAATTTTAATGCGGCCAGGGCAAACCTTGGGTTTTACATACCGCTAAGATTTTTGGGAGGTAAGACCATAAAGAGTTTCACGGTTGGTGCAGGTTACAGCCTGGAGCAAATTCCTTACATCGGTATCGGTAAAAATGTTTTTGATAATGTAGGCTTCAAATATGCGAGTAGTTTTCTTTCTTTTAGTAATGTGAGCCGGCAGGCAAGGCAGCACATCAATCCCCGGTGGGCGCAGGCTGTGTCTCTTAATTACCGAAAGGCTTTCAATTTTTTTGAGACGAATAAGTTTGTTGGCAATACCGCTCTTTATTTCCCCGGAGTTTCCAGAAACCATAGCTTGGTTTTGAATGCGGCTTTGCAAAAAAGAGATTCTTTACCAGATTTGTTTAGCAACAACTTTTCTTACTCAAGGGGCTACGAAGCCCTGAACACCCGAAGGATGTACAAGTTGGCTGCCAACTATCATTTCCCATTGTTTTATCCGGACTGGGGTGTGGGCAATATTTTCTTTATCCAAAGAATACGGGCTAATGCCTTCTTTGACTATACAAATGCCAGGGCAAGGGTTAATGGGCAATTACAAGATATCATCAACCGTAGTGCGGGTGGGGAACTTTACTTCGATGCTAAAATATGGAATGCGCTTCCAGCCAGTATCGGGGTGAGGTATAGCCACCTGCTGGACACTGATCTGCGAAACCCGGGAGCAACGGGTAGGTGGGAAATTATTTTGCCCATTAATATAATACCTGATTAATGCTGCAAAATTAAAAAACCACACTCGAGTAAGAGTGTGGTTTATCTTGTGGGCCCACATGGATTTGAACCATGGACCCTCTGATTATGAGTCAGATGCTCTAACCAACTGAGCTATAGGCCCTGCTATTTTTAATAACAGGTGGCAAAAGTAAGTAAATTCAGATATTTGCCGAAACGAATTTTAAAAAAATGACTTCACTTAAAAATATCATTTTCGATCTTGGGGGTGTGTTGCTCGATATCGACTATCAACAAACAAAAAAAGCATTTGAAGATTTGGGGTTTGATGAGTTTGAAAAAATGTACTCTCAATACAGCGCCGATGCGGTTTTTGCGCAATTGGAAACAGGGGCTATCAGCAACACGGTTTTTTACGACATCATGATCCGTCGCTCTGGTGGGCGCATACCGCAACAATCAATTAGCAACGCCTGGAATGCTATGTTACTTGAATTCAGGGAGGAAACATTGTTTTTTTTAGAATCGTTGGCCGGCAAATATTCGCTGTATCTTTTGAGCAACACAAACGCCATTCACCTGGCAGCCTTTGAAGAAATATTTACTGCACAAACCGGAAAGGCGTCACTGAATAACTATTTTACAAAAGCATACTATTCACACGAAGTAGGCCTCAGAAAACCCAATGAAGATATTTTTGAATTTATTCTGGAAGATGCTGGGATAGAGGCTTCGGAAAGTCTGTTCATAGACGATTCTTACAATAACATTCAAACTGCAGACCGCTTAGGATTCAAAACACACCTTCTCTTACCCGGCCAAAAAATAGAAACCCTACAAGGATACTGGTAGCTATTTCACTTCCTCAAAGTCGATGTAATCGTTGGAAGAAGGGGTATGGGTGCTGGTGCTTTTGGCGCTGGCCTGGGTAACGTTAGCTTTTCTAAGCGCTTCATTCTGTTGCTGCTGGCGCATTTTCTCCTGCATTTCACCCACTTGGTCCTTCATGCGCTTGCTGGCCCGGTACACGGGGATGATGAATTCGAACACCAATTTATAAAGCAAGTAGAATAAGAATAACTCAAAAAGCAATTTAAAAATATTCATGCTGCAAAGATATTAAGCAGTTAAAACTAATCGCTGTTAATTTTTTAGGGTTGCGTTTTGAGGGTTTGTTTGGCTGAGAATTATAGATATTATATATTTGCAACGGAAAAAAGAAACAAAACGAAGGGAACAAGGTTGTTCCCTTCTGCTTTTTACATCACTATGAGTAGTTTTAACCTTACAGAAACGGTAGAAAAGCTTCTGACCCCTTTGCTGGAAGAAGACATGTTTTTAATTGAGATAAAGGTAAAACCAATCAATAATATTAAGATTTACCTCGATGCAGATGCTGGTTTGGGTATAGAACGCTGTATAAAAATAAACAGGGCTCTCTATAAAGTAATGGAAGAAATGGGGTTTTTTCCCGAAGGTGATTTCTCCCTGGAAGTTTCAAGCCCGGGAATTGGCGAGCCTTTAAAACAACACAGGCAATACTTCAAGAATGTAGGTAGAGATGTAGAGGTAACATTGCAGGATGATACTAAAGTAACCGGAACACTTCAGGAAGCGGCAGAGCAAAAAATAACGGTAGTAACAACGGAGGGGAAGGGAAAAAAACTAGTGGTAAAAAACGAAGAAATTGAATTTGAAAATATCAAACAAACAAAAGTTCTGATAAAATTTTAACAACAAAAAACCCAATACCGGCGGGGGTTATCAGTGGAGCCGGTGCGGATTATGGCAAGTATTAACTTAATAGAATCATTCCAGGAATTTAAAGATGCGGAAAATATTGACCGTCCTACTTTGATGAAAGTATTGGAGGATGTTTTTAAAACATTGATTCGTAAAAAATATGGTAGCGACGATAACTTTGATGTTATCGTGAACGATCAGAAAGGTGATTTGGAGATCTTTCGTCGCCGCACTATTGTAGACGATGATGATCTTTATAACACCCTTACCGAAATAGAGTACAAAGATGCCATCAAGGTGGAGCCAGATTACCAGGTGGGTGAAGAGTTGTACGAAGCGGTAGATATTCAAAAAGAATTTGGTCGCAGGGCAATCCTTGCAGGCAAGCAAACGCTCGCTGCACGTATCAACGATCTTAAGAAAAATATTCTGATTAAGAAATACGAAGACAGGGTAGGCGAAATTGTAAGTGGAGAAGTGTACCAGGTGTGGAAGAAAGAAGTGCTTATACTTGATGAAGACGGCAACGAAATGCTTTTACCAAAATCTGAACAGATTCCTGCTGATTATTTCAAGAAAGGCGAGAATGTACGTGCCGTAGTAAAAAAGGTGGAACTAAAAAACAACCAGGCTGTTATTATACTTTCACGAACTAGTCCTTTGTTCCTGGAGAAACTGCTTGAAATAGAAGTTCCCGAAATATTTGACGGACTGATTGTGGTAAAGAAAATTGTAAGAGACCCCGGAGAAAGAGCGAAAGTGGCTGTAGAAAGTTACGATGATCGTATAGACCCCGTAGGTGCTTGTGTGGGAATGAAAGGTAGCCGTATACATGGTATTGTGCGGGAGTTGAAAAATGAAAATATTGATGTAATTAACTGGACGGCTAATACGCAGTTGCTTATACAGCGGTCATTAACGCCTTCCAAAATTACTACCATAGATCTTGACACCGAGAAAATGCACGCCAATGTATACCTTAAGCCAGACCAGGTTTCTCTGGCCATTGGGCGCAGAGGTGTGAACATCAAACTGGCATGCGAGTTGACTGGTTATGAGATCGACGTCTTCAGGGACACTGAAGATGAGGTAGATGACTTTGATATTGACCTGGAAGAATTCAGCGACGAAATTGAGCCATGGGTGATTGAAACACTTAAAAAGGTGGGTTGCGATACGGCCCGCTCGGTACTGGATCTTACGCCGGAAGAGCTGGAACGCAGAACAGATCTTGAAAAAGAAACGATCGAAGAAGTTAGAAGGGTATTGAAAGAAGAGTTTGAGAAAGAATAATGCAGGTAGTAGAAAAAGCCAGCTTATATTACAACATATAAAAACAGAACGCATTTATTTACGCTGTAAATAACATGCAAAAAAAGAAGAATGTCAGAAGTAAACACACCCAGATTGATGGCTGCGGCCAAGGAGTTTAACATAGGTACACACACCTTAATAGACTTTCTTGTGTCTAAGAATTTTAATGAAGATGATTTAAAGCCGACGACGAAGCTTTCTGAAGAAATGTACCGAGTGCTGCAGGGAGAATTCCAGCAAGACAAGGTAGCAAAGCAGAAAGCCGAAATGATAGACTTGCCTAAAGGCGCAACGGGCGATGCAAAGAAGAAGAGAGATGAGGAAGACCTTTCGATAAAAAAGAAAGATGAAAAGGCAAAGCAAAAGGTAGAAGAAAAGCCGGTGGCTGAGGAAGTGAAAGCTGAGCCAGTGGTAGAAACTCTGGTTGTAGAAGAAAAGCCTGTGGTGGAAGAGAAGCCCGAACCTGCCCCTGTTGAAGTTAAAGTGGAAGAACTGCCTGTTCAAGAGGAAAAGAAAGAAGAGCCAAAAGAAGAACCCTCTATAACTAAAATAGAAGCGCCGGAAATTGAGGCTCCAAAAGTGCTTGATAAAATTGATCTAAGTGCAATTGATTCTTCTACCCGTCCTAAAAAATCGGTGAAGAAAAAAGAAGATGCTTCCTTGGCACCAGAGGTGGAAGCTGCACCCGTGGAGGAAAAAGAGGTAAAAGCGGCTACACCTGAGCCAGCAGCAGTAACAACGCCTGCAGACGCACCGGCACCAACCCCGGCGCTAACTTCACCCACACCAGAAGCACCGGCAAAAATCGAAAATATCCTTGCAGCTCGTCTTACCGGTCCCAAGATTATGGGTAAAATCGAGTTGCCCGTGGACAGTGATACGAGGCCTAAAAAGGATGATGAAAGGCATAAGCGCAAGCGAATTCCAATTCTTAAAAAGCCGGGCACTCCAGCACAGCCTGGCCAACAAACCGGTCAACGTCCGCCGATGGGGCAAGGCGCAGCAGGTGCACAGCGTGGCACAAGGCCGCCAATGAATACCACGGGTACAGGAAGGCCACCTGCCGGTAGCAATCGGTTTGCAAAACCGGGTCAAAATACCGGAGCTGGAGCAAGAAGAGAAGACAAAATAATTGATGCTAAAGAGATACAGGAAAAGTTAAAGCAGACTCAGGCAAAATTGGCAGGTTCAGGCGGCCGTGGTAAGAGCTTAAAGGCAAAATACCGCAAAGCCAAGAGAGAGGAGATGCAAGACCATATGGGAGCAGAGGGCCTGGAGGGCAACAAGCTACAGGTTACTGAGTTTATATCAGTGAGTGAACTGGCAAGTTTGATGGATGTGAGTTTTGCAGATGTAATCAGCAAATGTATGAACCTCGGTATCATGGTGTCTATCAACCAAAGGTTGGAGGCAGACGTGATAGAGCTGGTAGCAGGAGAATTTAATTTTGAAGTAGAATTTATAGGCGTAGAAGATGCCGCAGAGTTGGAGGAAGATGATGAAATAGACAATCCGGAAGATCTTAAACCAAGAGCTCCGATTGTAACCATCATGGGTCACGTAGATCATGGTAAAACATCGTTACTGGATTACATCCGTCACACCAATGTTATAGCTGGTGAGGCTGGTGGTATCACTCAGCACATTGGAGCCTACGAGGTAACAACCAAAACAGGCAGGGCCATTACTTTCCTGGATACACCGGGTCACGAAGCCTTTACGGCCATGCGGGCCCGTGGTGCAAAAGTTACAGATATAGCAGTGATAGTAGTAGCGGCAGATGATGCCGTAATGCCTCAGACTAAAGAAGCGATTTCGCATTCCCAGGCTGCCAACGTTCCCATGATATTTGCCATTAACAAAATGGACAGGGATGGTGCCAACCCGGAGAAAATTAAAGAACAACTTGCTGGCATGAACATCCTGGTAGAAAGCTGGGGTGGTAAATTCCAGAGCCAGGAAATCAGCGCAAAACAAGGATTGAATATTGATGTCCTCCTGGAGAAAATATTATTGGAAACTGATATTTTGGAACTGAAGGCCAATGCAAAAAAAGCAGCGTCCGGAACCATCATCGAAGCCTCGCTTGATAAAGGCCGTGGATACGTTGCCACCATACTGGTGCAGAATGGTACGCTTCAACCGGGAGACATGATCGTTTCAGGTCAGTATTTCGGAAAGGTAAAAGCCATGTACAACGAGCGCAACCAGCGTATCGAAACAGCACCACCCTCTACCCCTGTTCTTTTGTTGGGTCTTAACGGAGCCCCACAGGCAGGTGAAACCTTCCGGGTATTTACAGACGAAGCGGAGGCAAGAGAAACAGCATACAAGCGGGGGCAAATTTTGCGTGAGCAAGGTATGCGTGCCAAGAAACATATTACGTTGGATGAAATCGGACGTCGCCTCGCACTTGGCAACTTTAAAGAGTTGAATGTGATCATCAAAGGTGATGTGGATGGTTCTGTAGAAGCATTGAGTGATTCATTGCAGAAATTAAGTACTGAAGAAATTGTAGTGAAAGTGATTCATAAAGCTGTAGGTGCCATTACAGAAAGTGATGTTACCCTGGCCAATGCATCGGATGCTATCATTATTGGTTTCAACGTTCGACCAAGTTTACAGGCTGCAAGAATGGCTGAGGCAGAGTCTATAGAAATTAAAATGTACTCTATCATCTACAACGCAATTGAAGAAATAAGAAGTGCGATGGAAGGTATGCTGGAGCCGGGTGTAGAAGAGAAGATACTCGGGAACATCGAAATCCGTGAGACCTACAGGTTTGACAAAGCTACTGTAGCTGGTTGTATGGTACTGGATGGTAAAGTGGCTCGTAATAACCGCATTCGCCTGGTGAGAGATGGAATCGTAATCTTTACAGGAGAACTTGCAAGTTTAAAACGTTATCGTGATGATGCCAAGGAAGTAACTTCTAACATGGAGTGTGGCCTGGTAATCAGAAATTACAACGACATTAAAGTAGGCGATATTGTAGAAGCGTTTGAAGAAGTAGAAGTAAAGCGTACGTTGTAAATATTTGTTTGCAAATTTTATAAAATTGTAGTGGGAAACCACTACAATTTTTTGTTAAATGCCCAGCCCTCAAAATTTACGGCGATATACAAGTTTACATTTGGGCAATTTTAAAAACCAGTCACCATACAGCAGATGAAAATAAAAGTGATACTCAGCGGCCTTTGCATTTTATGTGCAGGAGCAGCACTAGCGCAGCCCAAGAAAGTGCTTGCAGACAAAATTGTGGCAGTGGTGGGAGACAAAATTGTATTAAAGACAGATATAGACAATGCCCTCATGGATATGCAACGCCAAGGGGTTGAAGCACCACCCAATGCCCGTTGTTACATAATGGAACAGTCACTGGGGGTAAAAGCTTTGGTGCTGCAGGCAGAAAAAGATTCTTTGCCTATTACAGATGAGGAGATAGACGCAGACATTGACAACCGCATCCGATATTTCATCAGCCAGTACGGTTCAAGTGAGGAGTTGGAGCGTATTGCGGGCAAGTCTGTTTACCAGTTAAAAGAAGACTTTAGAACCGGCATCAGGGATCAGAAACTGGCAACAGCCATGCGTAATAAGATTGTAGATGAGGTTAAAATAACCCCCAATGAAGTGAAAGCTTATTTTACCAGTGTGCCGGAAGATAGTCTTGCATTTTATGAAAGTGAAGTAGAAATAGGTCAGATAGTGAGTTTTCCCAAAGCCAGCAAAGACGCAGATGACTACGCAATAGAACAATTGAATGAGTATAAGGCACAGGTAGAGGCAGGCAAAGATTTTAGAAATATGGCCGATCTTTATTCAGAAGATCCGGGCGTAAAACAAAATCATGGTCAGTACGAAGTAAACAGGAACTCTAAAGATTGGGACGGAGCATGGTTGAGCAAAGCGTTCACTTTGAAAGAAGGGCAAATAAGCAAACCTTTTAAAACACAGTTTGGCTATCACATTATTCAAATGGTAAGCAGGGCAGGAGATGATGCGGTGGTACGCCATATTTTAAAAGTACCACAGGTTACCAATATTGAAATTAAAGAGGGAGCATCCAGGTTAGATTCTGTGAGAGCAAAATTAATTGCCGGCACTATCGACTTTGGAACTGCAGTTTCAAAATACAGCGATGACCCTGGAAGCAAGTTTACCGGCGGAATGTTACAAGGTCCCAATGGTAATTTCCTAACCATCGATCAGTTAGATGCCGGCATGGTAGCCATGCTAAAAGATCTTAAAGTTGGAGAATATTCCCAACCCGTGGAATTTGCAGATGAAAGGGGGAAAAAAGGTTTGCGCATTGTATATATTAAAACGCAAACAGAGCCACACAGGGAAAACCTAAAAGACGATTATAGCAAGATAGCCAACCGTGCCCTTGAAGAAAAAAAGGAGTCTGCATTGGAAGCCTGGTTTTATAAAAAAATAAGGACTTATTATGTAATGATAGATCCTGAGTACCAGGGTTGCGATGTAATGGAAAAGTGGGTGGAAGCCGCAAAGCTTTCTACTGTGAGTGCCAGTAAATAAACTTCACTTACAAGTACGTATAAAAATTAATTTTGCAAGCGTTCCGGTTAAATCGGAACGCTTGTTGTTTTAGAACATTTACACAACACACACTAATAGGCCTTAATTTTAGGGGGCAACATAAGCATACAAATATGATAGAGAAAAAGAAGATAGTTGAACAGGTGGAAGAAAATGCTTTACTCGTTGGCATCATTCAAAAAGACCAAACGGAAGTACAGGTTACGGAATATATGGACGAGTTGGCATTTTTAGCAGAAACAGCTGGGGTAACAACCATCAAGCGGTATACGCAAAAAATGCAGCGGCCAGATAGTAAAACTTTTGTAGGCAAAGGCAAGCTGGACGAAATTAAAAATTACATCTTGCTAAAAGGAAATATAACCCTTGTAATTTATGATGATGAATTGACCGATTATCAAATTCAAAATAT
>JANPJW010000445.1:0-9930 GCA_031425715.1 Chitinophagaceae bacterium
GCCAACCCTATTGCCAGTATGTTATTAAACCCAAGATGGAAAAATTTGAAAAAGTTTTTAAAGACAAGTTGAAGAAGAATTGATCGGATGTATGATTTGTGATGTATGATTTTTGATGTGTGATAACTCGATAACTCTGCCGGCTCTTTTTTAACCATTAACCATTAACCATTAACCATTAACCAATAAGCATTACCATTAACCATTAACCATTCACCATTGACCATTCACCTTTATCTTTTCCTCACCCTTCGCAGCTCAAGCATATTTAAACCATTGGGGTAAAAACCAACAATGTTGGTATGCACAAGGTGGAGTGCCATATCGTACCAAAGGGGCACTACCGGGGCGTCCTCAACAATGAGCATATCCATTTGCTGGTATAAACCATAACGGATAGCATCCGTTTCTTCCCTCAGAGCCTGTTCATACAAAGCGTCAAATTTTGGGTTGCTGTAGCGGGTATAATTCGGTGGCGCAGGATTCTTGCTGTAAAATACACTGAGGTAGTTCTCGGCATCCGGATAATCTGCAATCCAACTTCCTCTAAAAAAAAGCGCCTGCGATTTGCTGGTCTGCTCCAGTAGCAAACTTTTTTGTACCGCTTCTACCTGTACATTAATGCCCGCCTGCTTCAATTCGTTGGCCACATAACTGGCAAGGTTAGAGTAGATGGGTATGGTAAGCAATTTAATTGCAGGCATTTCCATACCAGCCTTGAAGCCCGCCTCTGCCAGTAGCACTTTTGCCTTTGCCGGGTTGTATTCATATCCCTTCACCAAAGTTGCATCAAACGAAGGCAAACCCTGCGGCACAAAACCACTCTCCGCTGCGGTACCAATAGAATTGCGCAGGTACAACATCATTTTTTTGCGGTTGATGCTGTAGTTAATTGCCTGCCGTACTTTTTTTAATTTTAAAGGAGAATTTTTTAGCAAGGCATTATTGGTATCTACCAAAATACCAAAGTATTCAATGTTCAGGTAAGGATGTTTGTTTAGTTGCAACAAACCCTGCCACTGTTTTTTAAGATTTCCTGTTTTAGTTAATATTTCATCTTTAAAAGAAGGATCAATATCGTTGATGAAATCAAGTCGCCGCTGGCGGAACTCTAAAAACTCTGTAGCCTTGCTATCATAAAAATTCACTTTTATTCCATCTAAATACGGGTAGGCTTGCCCACTGCTGTCTTTTTCAAAATAATGTTGGTTTTTGGTAAGCACGAGGGCCTGACCTTCTTCCCAGGCTACAAAAGCAAAAGGCCCGCTACCCACCGGGTGGCGACGAAAATCATTTCCGTAAGTCTCTACTGCTTCTTGTGGTACTACCGAACAATACTGCATACTCAGTATGCCAAGGATTGGCAAGAACGGCTGCCGTAACTTTAATTGAAACGTACTATCGTCAAGTGCAACAAAGGGTGCGACGCTGTCTACCCTGTTGTTAAAAATCCATGAACCGGGGCTGGCTGTTTTTTTATTAATTATTCGATCGAAACTATACTGTACATCTTTTGCAGTGAGGCGCCTGCCTTTTCCATTTCCAAAAGCGGGGTCGTTGTGAAAGTTGACATCGTTGCGCAGATGAAAAATAATTGTCTTTTTATCTTCACTGAATTCCCAACGGGTGGCCAGCGATGGTTTGATTTGCAGGTTTTCATCCACCTCTACCAATGTATTGTACAGTTGATGCACGGCCCACATAATAGACTGGTTTTTGGCAAACGCAGGATCCAAAGAAGCAATACCACTTGTTTCGTTATACCTGAAAATTTTTTTGTCAGTCTCTTTTTTGGAAGAACAGGAGAACAGCACAAGCAGGGCCAAATGAATACTGCATCCACCAATCCAACTTTTAAATATTCGTAAACTCATAAGAGACTTTGATGGGTAAATTTATGTAAACCACTGCACATACCATTTAACAATTAGTGCAGGAGCCATAGATCATTAAGCTTTAATTTTATACATCTAAAAGAGCAATAAAAATGATTCGATTTCTAAAAGGCTTCCTGGCTGTTTCTTTTTTCGCAATACTGTGTTTGATGATTTCCAGCAATGGAATGGCTCAACTGATGACAGCAAAAACACAGTTCTCCCGGCAAGATACGTTGCGTGGGAGCCTCGGCCCTGGCCGTATTGGCTGGAACGTACTGCATTACGACATTTCTGTGCAGCCCGATTTTGAAACCAAAACAATCAAGGGTGTAAACGTTATTCGTTTTTATGACGAAGGGGCCAAACAAATGCAAATAGATATGCAGGAGCCCATGCTTATAGACAGCATCCTGACTGAAGGCCGGCCTTTAAAAATTATGAGAGAGGGGAATGTATATTGGGCGGAACTAAGAGACCCGAATGCCATGTATAAAATTAAACCCGGCCCGGCAAGCATCACAGTCTTCTTTCATGGTAAGCCAAAGGAGGCCCTGAGAGCACCGTGGGATGGCGGCTGGATATGGAAGCGGGATAAGGATAACAATCCCTGGATGAGCGTAGCCTGCCAGGGATTAGGGGCAAGCGTTTGGTACCCATGTAAAGATTACCAGGGCGATGAGCCTGACAGCGGTGCCACACTTCGTATAACGGTAGCTGATAGTTTGATGGCGGTTGGCAACGGAAGGTTGATCCATAAACAAAAAGCTGGCCCCGGCTTCACGCAATATAGCTGGCAGGTTACAAACCCCATTAACAATTATAATATTGTGCCTTACATTGGCAAGTACAGCCATTTCGCCGAAAAATTTGATGGTGAAAAAGGCCCTCTCGATATGGACTATTGGGTACTGGAAGCAAACCTTGCAAAAGCAAAAGAACAGTTTAAAGATGCCCCCCGCATGATGAAGGCATTTGAACATTGGTTTGGGCCCTACCCCTTTTATGAAGATGGATACAAACTTGTAGAAGCACCGCACCTTGGCATGGAGCACCAGAGCGCCGTGGCTTATGGCAATGGTTATCAAAATGGTTACATGGGAAGAGACCGTTCAGGCAGTGGCTGGGGTAAAAAATTTGATTTCATTATAGTGCATGAGAGCGGACACGAATGGTTTGCCAACAACATTACTACAAAAGATATTGCAGACATGTGGGTGCACGAAGGTTTTACCAATTACAGCGAAACCCTTTTTATAGATTTTTATTATGGTACCGAAGCGGGCAATGATTACAACACCGGCAATCGTAAAAACATTAGCAACGATGCGCCCATCATTGGTTATTATGGAGTGAACAAAGAAGGCAGCGGCGACATGTATGACAAGGCAGGAAACATGATCCACATGATTCGGCAACTTACAAAGAATGATGAAAAGTTTAGAAAAGTATTGCGTGGACTAAACAGTAGTTTTTACCAGCAAACAGTTACCACAGCCCAGATAGAAAATTACCTGGCAACTAATACCGGATTGAAACTATCCTCCTTATTTGACCAATACCTGCGGCAGAAAAATTTACCCGTGCTGGAATACAAATGGAGCGGAAAGTATTTTTATTACAGGTGGACAGCTTGTGTGCAAGACTTTGACCTGCCCCTGAAAATTTCTTTCACAACTGCCAATAATAGCAGCAAGTGGATTAAGCCTAATACAGCATGGAAGAAATTAAAACACAATACACCTCAAGCCCAGCAAAATTTTAAAGTAGACAGAAATTTTTATGTACTCACAAAAAACGTTGGGTAAATAAAAAGGGTAGCTTTCGCTATCCTTTTTATTTGTAGTATTTTTCTATTAAAGTTGATCGTCTTCATTAACCCTGCCACTTCCTATATACCTCCTGCTGTAATAAGCATCATTCAAATTGCTGATGGTAACCCCCTCCGTGGAACTTGCGTGAACAAAATAATCATTGGCAAGATATACACCCACATGGCTCACACCTCCTCTGGTGTTGAAAAATACCAGGTCCCCTTCCTGGGTTTCATCCCGACGTATTTTTTTGCTTGCTGCATATTGTTGCCTGGCCGTACGTGGAAGTTTAATCCCTCTTACCGTAGCCAGCAATAAACCTGAAAAGGCACTGCAATCGATACCCGCTTTAGTGGTACCACCGAAACGGTACTTAGTTTTTAACCAGTCTTCCACAAAATGAAACATTGTAAAGTTGGTAATGTCTTCAATATCCATGTCCATCAACTGGGCATATTTGAACTGGATAGACTTACAAGCCTCTGTTGCCAGTTTTATAGATTTAGTTACCGGCGCCACGGTTAACATTGCTACATTGGGTGTAAGGCGTACCAAAGGCTCAGCCACACCATATTCAACCCCATCTGCTTTCAAATCGATACCATCAATAAATTTGATGTGGGGTTGGGCAGAAGCTTTGGTAAATAAGAGTGAAAAAATGATAATTGGAAATAATTTATTCATACGTAAATGACTGTTTACACGTATGCACGACGTCCATCTGCTGTTTAACTATGCTTCTTTCGTTTTTAGATTTTCTGCTGATTAATACCTGCCTATGAGTCTTGTCCTACAAACTATTAAAAAATTGGTTTATCTGATATTGTGGCGCAAAGCTACCTGATTTATGCTAAACGAACAACCGCTTCGCAAAGTTTGAGCGCAAACAGTTGTAAGTGAATACATAAAGAAGTTCCAAAAAAATTACAAACTCCTTACTCTAAACGTACTCAAACAAAAGATTATTGTTGTTTGTTGTTTATAAATCGCAAGTGCGCTGTAGACGAATTTACCCGGCAACCATTCGCAGTAAGAAGAAAATGGTTACACTCCCAGCACAAATATTTGCCTTCATTAAAAAACAATAAGTTTTTTGGAATTGACCTTATAAACTCAAGGATCTTCGTCAAATTGGATCGGCCGGCATTCGGGAGAAGCATATCTTCTAAATATAGAAAAACAGCTGGCAAATCCTCTTATAAATCAAACAGCCACTGTATGAATACAGTGGCTATTTGATGGCTCAGCAGACTTAACTACCTGAAGCAGGATTCATTCATCAGATTGCCGAGCGCAGCTTTCTTATCAAGAATTACATCAATTTATTTACGACAACATTTGTTGCCAACCCGATCAATTGTTCCAGCACCGACACATTTTCTTCCAGCCCATTTACTACCTGCTGTTTTCTTTGAATATCTGCCAGGGGCGTATTGTTGCTTTGCATAATGGCAAGTTGTGAGCGGGAGCCAGCAAGCCTTTGCAAGGCATAATCTAAAATAGAACTACTGTACAACACCTGCTCCTGGTTGTATTGCACATTGTTGTAGTAGTCGCTCCTGTTGCGCCAGTACCTGTCGCTGTAGCGGCTATCATTTAAAGCAGGACAATCGCCCATAACATCACCATGGTTCAAATGCGCCTTGGCTGCATTAGCCGATACCCTGATACTCACCGGAGATTCTGACCCGTTAACAAACTTGTGACAGATAGTTACCTTGTCCTGCTTTCTGAAACTCTTTCGATCTTTGAAGTTTTCCCTGCTCCAATTATAACCCAGCATGCCGTACTCGCTTGCATAACGTCGATCGTTTTTACGCACTTCCTGTGAGGGTTTGCCGTTCATTTTTACCTTATCTTCTTTATCAGGTTTTCCCTGGCTATTCTTGCCTCGTGCATTCTCTGCATTTTTTGCAGCATGGTCATTCCCTTGGGCTTTATCCTTGCCTGGGTTGCCATGTTTGGATTGATCTTTGTCATTTTTTCCCTTTTGCCCCTTACCGTTTTTATTTCCTTTTTCCTGAAAGGTAGATGCTGATAAAACACACGCAACAGCCAACAAAAAAAGGCTACTATAAATTGTCATTTTTCTTTTCATATAGATTTTTAAGGAGTTTGAAATTCGTTGTCTAGTTTTTCAAGAGATGCTTCTACTTTTTTTGTCTGTTCTTCCAGTTTATCCGCAGATTCTTTTACCACATTAGAAGTTGAATCCATGGTTTTGATTTCAATTTCTTCTTTGTTGTTTGTCTTTTGCCCCGTGCAGGCGCTGAACGTTACGCACATGCCGGCGAGGGCAAGTACCAGTAGCTTGTTCTTTTTCATATTTTGCAGTTTTTATTTTAAGGGTGAAGTGCCATCTATAATTCAAATATCTATCCAAGATTTTGTTTGGTTGCAGCACCTCATGTTATTACTCAAAATGGGAAAATATAAAATGAAAGCAATTTGTACCTTTAAGCCTCACTTAGCATCTACCAATGAATTCCATTAAACAATCACTTACAGCACTTTTTGATAGGATACCCCGCAGGCACAGCACCGACAATGTGAAAGAAATCTATGGCCTGGCATATGAATACGAAGAGTTGCTGACGAATATAGAGGGCGAAAATGATTTTTACGAAAAGCATATAGCATCATTTTTTGATGAGTTGGAGCAAGTGCGGGCTACTGTAAAAAAATCAACCGATGGCAAGGCTTCTAAAAAAAATAAAGACAACTTTTTTGACGAGGCCTCCGGCATTTTCAAAGACAGTGTTCAGTCTTTAATGGAACTGTATGGCGAAGGCGGCCGAAAAGCATAGTAGAATCTAAAAAATCACTTTCAATAGATTAAAAAAATAATTACTTTGAGAGGATGAAAAAGCTACTATTTTACCTGGCCCTCAGTTGCTCTGCTTTAAATGCAATAGCACAATCGCCCAAAACTGAACTGTATGACCTTTTAGTAAAACTCATGTACGACAGCACCGGCTACGAAAATGTGGGTGACTGGGCGGTAGGTAAGCCCAAAAAATTTCCGGTAAAATGGAAGGCAGAGAGAATAGAAATGAGCGATGATACCAGCATTAATTTCTTTAGAACCGGCACAGTTGATATCAGCATTAAATCCCGCAGTTATCTACAAGCAGGCGTTCCTGTAAAGTGGACCATCATGCTAAAGGGTCCACGCATGGGCTACGCATCACACAGCATTATTTCTTCACCCAGCAAAGATTTAAAACCTCGTTATACCATCGACAGCCTCTTTGGCAAAAGGAATTTCAAAGCCCGCCTCCTAAAAAGTTGTGATCATAAAGACCTGGCGGGTTATTATTACTACGAAGTAAAAGTTCCCAGGAAAGACCCGGCATTTATCAAGATTAGTTGGCTGCAGTTGCAAGGCAGTACTGCCATCAGAATAGACACGTATGATGGCTGGAGCAAATATGCGGTGAAACTGGATTGCCCAAAATAATAATAGAAACATTGTCGCAATAAAAGCTCCAGGGGAGAAATCTTGTAGGGCATGATTTGTGCATTTTGATCTTGCACAACAACAAGTCTGCTTTACATGATACAGCAACCTGAGGGGCGTTCATTCATAGGTACCAGCAATATAGTAGTACCGGGCACCAAACAAAATTTTCCGGAAGCATTTAAACAAAAAAGCAGGCTGCATTATTACAGCAGCTTATTCAACTCACTGGAAGTGAACAGTAGTTTCTACAAAGTTCCGATGTATGCTACTTTTGAAAAATGGGCTGCCGAGGTGCCGGAGGATTTTCGGTTTAGCATAAAAATGTGGCGTGAGATTTCGCATGTAAAAAATTTAAAAATTGAACCAACCAACAGCCATTATTTTTTGAAAGCTGCAGCAGGAATAGGGCCAAAAAAGGGGTACATTTTACTACAGTTCCCTGGCAAAATCAGCCTTGAGTATTACAGCCAGGTGCAATATATTTTAGAGACCCTGGCCCAACAGGACCCCACATTACACTGGCCGATTGCCGTAGAATTCCGGAACCCGGGCTGGTACGTGAGTGAAACCATGGAGCTATTAGAGGAATATGGCGCAGCACTGGTGATTCATGACATGCCAAAAGTCCCAAAGACTGTTTTCAATTTAAGGGTTCGGGAGGTTTACTTAAGATTTCACGGACCAGAGGGGAATTACCGAGGTAGCTATGGCGCTGCAAGCCTGCAGGAAAAAGCTGAAAGAATTATTGAATGGAAAAAACAAGGCAGAACGGTGTTTGCATACTTTAATAACACTATGGGAAATGCTTTTGAAAATGCACGGACACTACAGCAACTAATTGGCAGAGATACTTAGCCCGAAAAAGTTAATACTTTTTAGAGCGCAGTTTATTCACTTTTAAAATACTTACTATGTTTATAAGTATACCGATTGTCATTAGACCATAGCCAAGAAAGGGATCACCCGCCAGTACGATGCCAGCCACTATCATCACAAAGCCAAGGCCAGACAAAGGTTTGACAGGCCTGTGCTTGCCGGCTGTTTTAACGATGAGCACCAGGAGTACAACAGCTGCAACCAGGATCATAGCAAGATATACAGCAAGTGATATGGTAATCATAGATCGCTAAGTTTAAAAAACGCAAAGTAGGAATTTATGTGCAAATGAGCCCGGAACTATTTAATGTTAGCCACTACCCTCACCAGGCTACCCTACATAAGTCATCAGTCTTTCTAGCAAAATTTCCCGCATTGTGAACCTCCAGGTGCTTTTTAAAAGTTCAAACCAGCGTGGTCAAATTAAAAAGATAGCACTAAACTTTTATTATCTGGCTTTTTATAACATCATCGCTGCGTATCTTTAGCGCCCGAACAGTGCAAGTAAACCAAACCTCCAAAGCACTGAGTTTTTTTGAAAAAACCTATGATAAATGTCCTATAAAAAAAGCATTCTAAAGAACTTAATTCACGGAAGTTACAACCTCTCGGCGGCACAATACATGTTACTTGAAAAGGTAAGGGCTTCTATAGATTTTGCCTGGTCAGACTGGGAACCAGAGTTGCTGGCTCCTTTTTACAGTGGCGAAAAACCTGAAAAACCAACCACCAGTTTTATTGCTACCTGGATTGAATTAGAAGATTTTAAAGCCAGCGGTTACAACGAAGTTTATTTAAATGAATTGTTTCCCTGACCATTAATCCAACCAGCATTTCAATCAGCAATCTTTATGAAATCAAAAGGCTGCCATTGACGACAATCCCCCGTAACGCAATTAAACAAAACGGTACCACTAAATGCCCTGATACTTTTTTGCAAATAAGCTATCACCAGGTTTGCATATTTATCATGTGCATCTTTTACATCCGTTCTCTTGCCAAAGAGGGCATCCGCCTCATCAAAAAGCAACACGAGATTGTTATTAGTTGCTTTATAAAAAACCTTGTCAAGGTTCCTTTCTGTTTCCCCCGCGTGCTTGCTCACAAGGCCAGAGAGGCTTACCCTACATAAATGCTGCTGTTGATGAGCAGCCAGCCATTTGGCGGTTTGTAAGTTTACCCCTGCATCGGTATGGTTGAGCATCAGGTGATAGGATGGGGTATAGCCTGGCTGCAATTTTCCCTTCACGCTCAAAAGCTCCTGTAACCTGTTTTTTAGAGGTTCAGGAAGTTGCAATAAGGCCTGGTCCGGAGATGTCTCTATCACCACCCCAAAATCTTCTTGCGTTCGTTTTCCTTCAAAAAAAAGTTTGTGAATTTTCCGAATTAGCAGGGAGATGAGGTTTTTTTTCATGAGAGATTGTTTAAACGAGGACAGCAAAATTTATTTTGCTGCTCTACGCAAAAAGCAAGCCACAAGCTAGTTTCACGAGCCAACCGCCTACTTTCTTCAACATCTTTTAAACTCAGCTTTCACATCCCCATGCTATGGGTGTGTACCACTGCAAACTATGATAGCGAAGGGCCGGAAATATCAGGTTCTTCCCTACCATCCAATTCTCCGGTATCTGCTTTTTTATCCTCCGCAATGGCAGGTAATTCCTGCTGATAAATAAGTCCAATGCCTGCGGCATGCTCAGCAGCGTTTAGGGTATGCTCTGTCAATATCATTTCTACGCCGAGTTCGGCAAGCTCCCTGGCAACCTTTTCGGCCGTTTCCTTTTTTGCACCTTGCACCACATCCCGGATGTATATGCTCATGATACGGCCCGGGTAATGTTTCACCACTTCCAGGTAGATAGGTGGATCCTGTTCACCACTGTCTCCAGCCAGCACGAAATTT
>JANPJW010000446.1:0-8031 GCA_031425715.1 Chitinophagaceae bacterium
GCGATGTAACACTGAGCCGTACTACCTTAACAGGAAATCAAACCCTCACGGCTTCTGTAACTTTGACCAACACAGGAAGTGTAGAAGGTAAAGAAGTGGTTCAATTGTACATAAGAGATGTTGTGGGCAGCGTAACCAGGCCGGTAAAAGAATTGAAAGGCTTTCAAAAAATCGCCCTGAAAGCTGGTGAATCAAAAAAGGTAAACTTTACCCTTACACCCAACGATTTGAAATTTTACAACTACGATCTGAAATACGATTGGGAACCAGGCGAATTTGAAATTATGATTGGAGGAAATTCCCGTGATGTGAAAATGGCAAAGTTGAACTGGAACAAATAGACTTTTAAAATATCATACCAGGAGGCTTCATGTTGGCAGATCAGTACCGGTTTGCCAATATGATAAGCTCCGGATCTCACCATTTAAAAAAATAGTTTGAAAAAGAACATTGCCATACTGTTCATTTTCTTCGCTTGTTTTAAAAGCTCGCAGGCACAAAATACCTTTCGTATTTTTTCACCAGATTCTTCCCTGCGTCTTGAAATAAATATTCAACAGCAATTTTCTTATACTTTATTTGCCGGCAACCAGCGGCTATTGCATTGTCCTTATATCGATCTTCAGGTAGATGGCAGCAAACAAATTTCCAACAAGCCTGCAGTTGCCAAACACCGTCTCATTCATAAAGAAGACCTGATCACCGTGCCGGTTTCATACAGAAACAAAGAGATCAGGGCTGCGTACAATGAGTTAACCATACAGCTGAAAAAGCCAATGTCAGTACAACTTCGCTTGTACAACGAAGGCATGGCTTATCGCATTGGTTTAAACTTTAAAGATTCGGTGTACATACAAAATGAATTGGCATCCTTCCAGGTAGATCCTGCCACAGCAGTATGGTATTCGCGGATAGACAAACGAGCAGGATTCGACAAATTTCACAGCAGCTTCGAAGGCATTTATAAAAAGCAGGTTTTCGACAGCCTGCACGATTCCATGTTCACCTATGCGCCACTCACTATCGCATTGCCAGGTAAATACCGGCTGGCCATTACAGATGCCAACCTGTTGGATTATCCCGGTATGTTTCTAAAAAAATCAGGAGATCTATTAGAAGCCGAGTTTGCCCCTTACCCCGCAAAAGAAGAAATGACAGCAGGCGAGTTTCCGCAACTGCTGGTAACAGAACGGGAAAATTACATTGCTAAAACGAGCGGCAAACGAATGCTGCCGTGGCGTGCGGTGCTCGTAGCAAAAGAAGACATTGGCCTCCCTGCAAACGATCTTGTTTATTGTCTGGCAGATCCTCCTGCCATGAAAGATTTTTCCTGGGTGCACCCGGGAAAAGGAACCGATGAATGGACCACCGGGATTAACCTGTTTGATGTGCCTTTTGTAGCCGGCATCAACACAGCTACCTACAAGTATTACATCGACTTTGCAAAACGTTTTGGTTTCACACAAATTATGTTGGATGCAGGCTGGAGTGATTACAAAAACCTGTTTAAGATAAACCCGGCTTTGAACATGCCGGAGTTGATACAGTATGCAAAAGAAAGGGAGATCGGCCTGATGTTATGGAGCCTGGCATCTACACTCGATGAACAGGCAGACAGTGCCCTTGCCATGTTTCAATCCTGGGGCATACAATCTATCATGACAGATTTTATGGATCGGGACGATCAGAAGATGGTACAGTTTTACGAACGCATTGCAAAGGCCTGCGCCAAACATAAAATTGCCATTATGTTTCATGGTGCCTATCCACCCAAAGGGTTTAACCGCACCTGGCCAAATGTGCTCACGCACGAAGGGGTGATGGGTTCAGAATTCAACATCTGGAGCAACCTTGTAACTGCAGAACATAATGTGACAATCCCTTATACCAGAATGCTTGCCGGGCCTCTTGATTATGAACCAGGACTTTTATTAAATGCGCAGCCCGATCAATTCCGTTCCATATCAAGAAATCCGATGAGCCAGGGCACAAGATGTCACCAACTGGCTATGTTCCTCGTATATGATAGTCCCCTGCAAATATTTAGTGGCAACATCAGCCAGGCTCTGAAAGAACCTGAGTTTATGAACCTGCTTGGTAAAATGCCTACAAGTTGGGACGAAACAAAAATTTTACAGGGCAATATTGGCGAATACATTGTTACCGCCAGGAGGAAAGGAACTGAATGGTACATAGCAGGTCTGAATGGCAAAGAAGAACGTACGGTAAACCTATCGCTTGAATTTTTAAAAGATGCTAACTATCAAATGGAATTATGCAAAGATGGCTTGAATGCAGGGAGTTATGGAGCAGATTATAAAATAGAAAAAAGCAACGTTAACAGCAGGGAGCCACTCCGCATTAAGATGGCAAGCGGCGGGGGCTTCCTATTGTCGCTTTCAAATGGTACATTGAGTAAGTAAAGCCCGGGCGAGCAAACGGTGCCAGAGAAAACTGATTGCTGCAAAACACCGGGCGGCACAATCAAAGCTTCAACCTTACAATTCAAAAATAGTTACATGACAAAAAGATTCCTGCTTGCTGTTATTTCCTTGTTCTTTGCTTTTGCATTAACTGCCCAAAGTAACAACGCTTACGAGAAGCACTGGCTGGTGCAAGGCAATGATTCACTTCCCTACCGCCTGCTGCTACCGGAAAATTATGACGCTTCTAAAAAATACCCGCTCATCTTTTTTATGCACGGTGCAGGGGAAAGAGGCAGTGATAACGAAGCCCAGCTCGTACATGGCGCTAAGTTATTTTTAAAAGAAGAGGTAAGAAAGAACTATCCTGCTATCATTGTTTTTCCGCAATGCCCGCAAAGTAGTTATTGGAGCAACGTAAATTTTAAGATGGATAGCGAAGGAAAAAGACAATTTGTTTTTAATGCAAATACACAACCCAGCATTGCCATGAAAATGGCCAACGATCTCCTGCATCAAATCATAAAAGGATACAGTGTACAGAAAAAACAAGTCTACATCGGAGGCTTATCCATGGGCGGTATGGGTACCTTTGAGTTAGTATATCGCAATCCAAAACTATTTGCAGCGGCCATCCCCATCTGTGGTGGTGGCGATCCTGCAATTGCAAAAAAGGTTAGAAGGGTGAAATGGTGGGTATTTCATGGAGCCAAAGATGATGTTGTGCCTCCTGCTAATTCTGAAATAATGGTAGCAGCTTTAAAGAAGGCAGGCGCAGCTGTGAAGTTTACATTGTATCCTGATGCCAATCACAATAGTTGGGATGCTGCCTTTGCCGAGCCAGAATTATTACCATGGCTTTTTGCCCAGCGCAAATAAATCTAACTCTTCTATTAAAAAATGCTTACAACACATTCAGCGAATTTTTTAAATAGTTCATCATCCATACATTGATCTCCCACTGGTTTACCAGTGGCTCTTTTGTATCGGGGTGTACCTGCATGTAGGGTGCAGGGCCAAATTCCGGAGTGATGGTAAATGGGGGCGGTATTTTTTTTGAAGTTAAAATTAAGAATCAGTCTCCACCATTTTAGGTGATGTTTCAAAGCTCCTTCCCACTCTGGTAATCGTGGGTCTGGCACTTGAGCAGCCTGTGTATGCCCTACCCTCGCATGAATGTGGTTGGCATGTTGCGCAGCCAATTCTAAAGCATCTTGTTGGTCTTCTGAAAAACTTTCTGCTACAACACACCAATGAGAAAAATCTGCTGTAATTTGTAGGCCAGGAACCTGGTTTAAAAAATGACGAGTGATATGTGCTGCAAACAAAGCCTTGTTTCGATGGGTTTCATGCGCCACCACAATGCCGGTGTCTTTTGTAAATGCATCTGCTATTAAAAAAAGTTCTTTGTTTTGCTCAAAACTGAAATAGTCTTTCCCGGTTTGAGCGTCTATCTTTAAAGGGTTAAAAGATCCAAGCCTGTATAAATATTCCCGGTAAGAAATTTTATGTGGCTCAAAATCTTTTTCCAGCGATTGCCAGTATTGGCCAATAAAAAGTAAGTTGTGTTTGAGCAAAGCCTGTTGCATGTCTTTTTCTTCCTGTGCATTGGCCGGCAGCGAAGCTTCAATACCATGATAGCCGGCATATTTTGCAAGCCCGCAAAACTCATCCCATGCTATTATTTCACTTCCCCAGCGGGGGCAAAAAAAAAGTAAGTTCATACTATTCATTCTTTATTACAAGTTCGTAAAATGCTTGCTATCATGACCAAAAAAAATTGCTGTAGTCTTTCCCTGCTGTTGCTGGCCTTTACCGCTGCGGCCCAACCCAAAACCAATGAGCAAAAAGCTGATTCTGTTTTAAAACTAATGACCCTGGCCGAAAAAATAGGGCAGATGAACCAGTATAGCAGCGATTTTGCAGCTACGGGGCCTATCACAAAAGATGGTGATAAACAGAACCAGGTAAGAAACGGGTCCATTGGTTCTTATCTAAATGTTGTAGGAGCTCAACGCACCAGGAGCCTGCAGGAAATAGCTATGCAATCTCGTCTAAAAATACCTTTGCTTTTTGGCCAGGATGTGATTCATGGATTTCGAACTACATTTCCTATTCCGCTGGCAGAAGCGGCAAGCTGGGATCTGCCCGGTATAGAACAATCTGCAAGGATAGCAGCTATAGAAGCAGCAGCAGCGGGTATTCACTGGACCTTTGCACCCATGGTAGACATCGGCAGGGATCCACGTTGGGGCAGGGTGATGGAAGGAGCCGGCGAAGATGCCTACCTCGGTTCACTCATTGCGGTAGCAAGAGTAAAAGGCCTCCAGGGCAAAGGTTTAGGCAATACAGATGCAGTGATGGCCTGCGTAAAACATTTTGCGGCTTACGGAGCTGCAGTTGGAGGAAGAGATTACAATTCTGTTGATATGAGCCTGCGGCAGTTGCACGAAACTTACCTGCCACCATTCAAAGCTGCGGCAGCTGCAGGTGCTGCCACTTTCATGAACTCCTTCAACGACCTTAACGGCATACCCGCTACCGCCAACAAATATTTACAACGAGACTTGTTGAAAGGGGCCTGGAATTTTAAAGGCTTCGTAGTAAGCGACTGGGGCAGCGTGGGAGAAATGATTGCCCATGGATACGCCAAAGACAATTACGATGCAGCCATGCTTGCCGCCAACGCCGGGAGTGATATGGACATGGAAAGCCGCAGTTACACCCGCAACATGGAAAAGCTGGTAAAGAATGGCAAGGTTAAAATTGCTGTGGTTGATGATGCTGTAAAAAGAATTCTTACCAAGAAATTTGAAATGGGTCTTTTTGCCGACCCTTATAAATTCAGCAATGAAGCAAGGGAAAAACAAGAGTGGGACAACACGGCACACAAAGCCGCAGCAAGAAGCATTGCGCAAAAAAGTATTGTGCTTTTAAAAAATGACAAGCAACTGCTCCCTCTTGCCAAAGAGAATAAAAAAATTGCCTTTGTCGGCCCGCTTGTGAAAGCGGTAAAAGAGCATTTGGGTTTCTGGAGTTTTGATTGGCCGGATGATACCGCACGCATTGCAACGATTTGGGACGCCGTGGCCAAAAAAGGCGGCGCTGGCTCCCAATATAGTTATGCCCTGGGATGTGATCTTACTGATAGTAGCAGGGCTGGCTTTGCCGAAGCACAGGCCGCAGCCATGCAGGCAGACGTAGTGGTGATGGCGGTAGGAGAAAAAAGGGATATGAGTGGCGAAGCCAAAAGCCGCAGCAGTATTGGCCTGCCGGGTGTGCAGGAAGAACTCATTAAAGCCATGATGGCCACTGGCAAACCTGTAATAGTAATGATCAGTGCAGGCAGGCCGCTTGTATTTAACTGGACCGCAGACAATGTTCCCTCAATTTTGTATACCTGGTGGCTGGGCACGGAGGGGGGCAATGCCATGGCAGATGTATTGTTTGGAGACTACAATCCTTCCGGCAAATTGCCGATGACCTTTCCCCGTAGTGAAGGACAGATTCCCATTTACTACAATTATTTCAACACCGGCAGGCCGGCAAAAAATGAAACGGATGTTAACTATGTTTCTGCCTATACTGATCTGCCCAACAGTCCACGTTACCCTTTCGGTTTCGGACTTACCTATACAACATTCAATTATGGCAATTTGGCCCTGAGCAATTCAAACCCGAAGGGAGCCGCTACTGTTAAAGCCCGCATTACCATTACCAACAGCGGTAACCGGGACGGAGAAGAAGTGGTTCAATTGTATGTAAGAGATATTACGGCGTCTGTTGTAAGACCTATGAAAGAACTAAAAGGTTTTCAAAAAATATTTTTGAAGGCGGGAGAAAGCAAGGAAGTAACATTCAATATCAGCACGGCGGAGCTGAAGTTTTACAACAACGATTTAAAATATGATTGGGAGGCCGGTGAGTTTGAAATAATGGTAGGGTCAAGTTCGGCCGATGTAAAGACGCAGAAATTGAATTGGTCTAAATAAAAGAAGAAATAGAGATGAAAATAAAAATTGTATTGATTGCTTTTCTGTTCATCGTTGCAGGCCGGTGTTTTTCCCAAACAATACAACCATGGAATGGAAAAAAAGCTGCTGTAATACTTACCTATGACGATGCCATTGACCAACACCTGGATAATGCGGTGCCTGTGCTGGACTCTTTGGGTTTGAAAGCAACTTTTTATGTAACCGCATTTTCAACTTCCATGCAACAGCGGGCAAAAGAATGGAAACAACTGGCTGCACGTGGCCACGAGTTGGGCAATCATACCCTTTACCACCCGTGCATGGGGGGTGAGGGAAGAGAATGGGTTAGTAAAGAATATGATTTAAATACTTACACCGTTAAAAGGATGGAAGATGAATGCAGGATGACCAATTTATTCCTCCAGAATTTAGACGGAAAAACCAACAGAACATTTGCATTCACCTGCGGGGATATGAAGGTTGGAGATTCTTCATTTATCAATGGCATGAAAAAAGATTTCGCAGCTGCAAGAGCGGTGCGCAACGAAATGCACCCCATCAATGAGATTGATCTTTACAATGTAGATTGTTTCATGGTAAATAACCACCATTTTGAAGAAATGAAAACATGGGTTGAGAAGGCAATTCAAACCCGCTCGCTACTTGTCATTTTATTTCACGGAGTAGGTGGTGGAAATGGATTAGATGTTTCTATTGTCAACCACCGCAAAATTCTCTCTTACATCAAGCAACGAGAAAAAGATATTTACATAGCTACAATGCTAACAGCTGCAGGGCATATAAAGAACTGGCAGAAAAAAAACACATTGGCTGGTAAAAGGCAGTGACTCGATTCCCTATCGCCTGCTGTTACGCAGAACCCAAATTGCTGAGTTGGTTATTCTCCCAAAAGAAATAATCTAAGCTCAAAAAAAGATTGCCAAGGAGATTTTGCTCCTGGTGCAGCCGCTCCGGGCACAGCCTATGACTCCTTACATCAGTTTTGATTACACGTCCATAAAGAATCCCTCGCATCTCATGGGGAAAAGAACCCAGGTTCAGCAGTAGTGCAATGGCGATCATTGAATGCCTTACGGCGGTTCGCCCGGGTGGTGACGGGTAATTCAAGTTACCCCTACAATTTTTGATACGTAGCTTCCGATAGCAACTGAACCCCATCTTCTACCAATTTTTTTCTACAAGGGTTATGCGCTACATAGTTTTCTAAATAAATTCTTAGGTCATCAGCTAATTTCACTTGTGCTGTGATTTCCAACATTTCTAAAGCCAATAACCAATCGGTGGAATAGGAGGTTTTGATTTTTTCGAATATAGAAGAAAGTAAAACCTCATCGATTTTCTTATCCGCCCGCATTTGTCTTACAGCTGCATATAAATCTTGCAGTGCTTTGCGTTCCGCTGTAAGTGTTTGTTGCTTTGTTTTAGTATCAGATTCGTGGTAAAGATTGGTGAACGCATACACGTCTGCAGCACCTGCAAATGCAGCAATGATTTCTTTGCCTAAAGCCAAATGAAACACGCCATCACCTGGAGAGAACAATATTTCTTTGCCAAGCGTAACGGTACAATCGCTCAACTGAATTAAAATAAGTTTCCCCTGCACATTTCTAATG
>JANPJW010000447.1:0-11420 GCA_031425715.1 Chitinophagaceae bacterium
CAAAACTGGAGTTCTGTTTTGCAATTGGTGAGAACACAGGTAGCTGGTATCAATATCATTGGTGGCATCAATCCCATAGTACGCTGGCGGGGCGATAGGGTGCAGTTTTACCTGGACGAAATGAGGGTGCCGGTAGAAACCATCGAAATGATGCCGCTTTTTGACGTGGCCATCATCAAGGTATACCCCCCACCGTTTTTCGGCAATCCTGGTGGCGGCGGTGGTGCGGTAGCCATTTATACAAAAAGAGGAGGGCTCACAGATGATGGCTTTAAAAACGCTTTTAAGGTTACCGGTTACACACCGCTGGTTTCAGAGTTTCCGGTAGACCCGGACAGATTTTAAAAACAGTTAACTTCCCGGACAATTTTAAATGAAAAGTAAATAGCAACTGCCAGGTAGCAGTACAGCAGGCATGACACACAAAACAAAAGGCATTGTTTTAAAGAGTATCCGTTATGGCGAAACAAGCCTGGTGGTAACCGTATTTACAGAACTGTTTGGTGTGCAAACTTACATGGTGAACGGTGTGCGTAGCAGTAAAAAAACCGGCAACAAGGCAGCCCTTTACCAGCCCAGTTCTTTGCTGGATATGGATGTGTACCACAACGATCAAAAATCTATGCACCGCATCCGGGAATGCAGCTGGTCGTTTTTGTATAAAAATGTTTTAAGCCATGTGGTTAAAAACAGTATTGCCGTTTTTATGGTAGAGCTGCTTCAAAAAACCTTGAAACAACCCGAACAAAACAGCGACCTGTTTTACTTTTGCGAAGAGGCCCTGCAACAATTAGACACAGCGCCACCCGCCATAGCAGCAAACTTCCCATTGTATTTTAGCCTGCAGCTTACCCAATTTTTTGGTTTTAGATTCAGTGATTGGAAACCAACCTCCATACTGGACCCTCAACCCATCTACCTCGATTTGTTGGAAGGAATTTTTACAGATCAACAACCGGAGCATCTCCATTTTATGGAAACGGAAGATGCACTGGTAACCTCAGAATTACTAAAAATAATGCAGCCCCACGAACTGGACCAGGTGAAGATGAATCACCACAAACGGCGTCATCTCCTGCTAAAGTTCATGGAATATTATGCGCTTCACATTCCCGATTTTGGCAAAATAAAAACCCTTGAAGTGTTACAAGAGGTATTGGGTTGAGCGCTAGCAATTGCGCCATTAGAATTCAAATAAATATTGGAGCTACATCCATTTCTTTAATATCTTGAACCAGCAACTGTTTCCAAAACATTGCCCAGATTCTACATGGAACTATTTATATCCATTTGCATAGGTATAGGTTTAGCCGCAAGCAGCGGCTTCCGGATATTTGTGCCCATGCTGGCAGCAAACATTGCTTCACTCAGCGGGTTTCACCAGTTTGGCAGCGGCTTCGAATGGCTCAATACCTGGACTGCATTTGGCATCCTGGTCTCTGCCTCGGTAGCAGAAATAGCAGCCTACTATATACCTGTTTTGGACAATGCGCTTGACCATATTGCCTTACCCGTGGCAGTTGCAGCGGGCACCTTGTTAAGTGCTTCCTTCATTACTGCAGATATTTCACCGGCATTAAAATGGGGACTGGGATTGTTAGCGGGCGGTGGTACTGCCGGGGTGATTCATTCGGGCATGGCAATGCTACGGCTTGGTTCTACAGCTGCTACCGGCACACTGGCCAACCCGCTAGTTACTACCGCAGAAAATGGAGCGTCCATCACTTTTTCCATCCTGGCATTGTTGGTTCCCATTGTGCTGGCGGTCTTAGTGCTAATCCTGGTTATTTATATTCTAAGAAAAATTGGGAAGTCTGTGGGTAGGAAGCGGTAAAAGAAAGATCACTTAACGTGAAGGTCTACCCTGTTAGATTTCATATTAGCTGGATCTATCAGCACCAATCCCGGCTTTTTTCCTTTTTCAAAACTTCCGTATTGGTCATCTATTTCTAAGGCCTCAGCTCCATTGATGGTAGCCCACTGCAGCATCCTTTCCAGTGAAACATCGGGAAAGTTTTTTTGAAGTGTTTTTATCTCTTCCATCAAATTGAGTTGGCGATTGCTGGCATAACTATCCGTACCTATTACAATCTTGCAATTATTTGCGAGAAGCATCTCTAGTGGGGGCAACGTGTTTTCGATGTATAAATTGGCATTCACACAAATACAATAATAAGGCTGGTGAGCGAGGGCACTACCTTCATACAGCTGTGTAGCAAAACGTACATCCGCTTCTGTACTGAATGTGTTGTGCACCGTAATAATTTTTTGTCCACAGTTAAAATAAGGAAGCCAGCTTTGAAAACTATTTTTACTGGTGGCCGCAAAACCTTCTATGTTAATACCCAGCGACTCGTACAAACCTAAAAAAGCACCTTCCTTAAATTGGTACAAAATGTTTTCGGCAGCAGTTTCCTGGTTGTGAATACTAATAATCTGTCCTGCTGTTTTCGCATTGAGTAAACTAAACAGCGATTTAGAAACCGAATAGGGAGCATGCGGCGTAAGAGTATTGTTTGCAGCGAATGCTTTTGATTGACTTTTTATAAAGGCAGCCAGTATATCTTCCGAAAATTTTAATCTTTTGCCGGCCACTGCATCTACAAAGCCACTCACTTCTATAAAGTTGTGCCAGTATAAAGGGCTGTGTCTTTTAAGCTCCAGCGAGTCTGCCGTATTGCAGATATCACCCACAGCTACCGTACCGCTTTGATACAACTCCTCTACCGCCCCGGTCATAGCCCGGAGTTTTTGATCGAGGGCCTGTTCATACAGCTCATGGTATGCTGGCTGCGAAAGATCAGGCGAATGCGGTGTCTCTCTCTTTGATATTACTTGTTTTACAAATTCAATCAAGCCTGTTCCTTCCGCTATTACTCCTTTCAAATGGCTCAGTTCAATATGACAATGAGCATTTACCATCCCCGGGCATAAGATTCCTTGCAGGGGTTCTACTCCGTCTCCTGCGTCGTCCGCTGGCACAATGGCTTCTATGTGTTGGTCTTCGGCCAAAATCAAAACCTGCTCCGGGGCAAGCATTTTTCTTCCGTCAAAGATGTTGGTTGGCTTAAATTTTCTATACAATTTGATTGATTGAGATACCGTAATTTTGGCGCCCCGCCACAGTTACGCTTTTGGCTGCGGACACCAGGCTTATTTATCAGGAAGGTTTCCGTATGGGAGAACCGTGGGAACGAAATTGGGGAAAAAAGTTGAGATGGCAACAGCAGCTTAGTACCGGGGAAAGATATTATTACAATTTAAAACAACCCGTTGGGTTAGCAGGAGGTAGTTTTTATGTTAGATAAACTGGATGCCATCAAGGCAAAATTTGATAACCTTGGGGTTGCGCTCACCAATCCGGAGATTGTGAGTGACAACAAGAAGTATGGTGCCATGAGTAAGGAGTACCGCAGCCTCGAAAAGTTGGTAAATGCCCGTAATGAGTATATAAAATTGCTGGATGATATTGAGTTCAACAAAGAAGTGTTGAACAGTGATGATGAGGAAATGCGGGAAATGTCTAAAGCCGAACTGCCTCAATTGGAGCTAAAAAAGGAAGAACAGGAAAAGCAGTTGAGAAATATGCTGATTCCCAAAGACCCCTTTGATGAGAAGAACGCCATTTTAGAAATACGGGCCGGCACGGGCGGAGACGAAGCTTCCTTATTTTCAGGCGATCTGTTGCGGATGTACCTTAAATATTGTGAGAAAAAGGGATGGAAAACCGCCCTTCTGAGTGAAAGCGAAGGCACCGTAGGTGGGTACAAGGAAGTGCAGGTAGAGATAACCGGGGATGATGTATATGGCACTTTGAAATTTGAAAGCGGGGTGCACCGGGTGCAAAGGGTGCCAGATACGGAGAGCAGCGGCCGAGTGCACACAAGTGCCGTTACGGTAGCCGTAATGCCTGAAGCAGAAGAGGTAGATTTTGAGTTAAAAGAAAGCGATGTGAAGATGGAAACTGCACGAAGCGGCGGTGCAGGTGGGCAGAACGTGAACAAAGTAGAAACAAAAGTTTTTTTAACGCACAAACCCACAGGCCTTGTTGTAATGTGCCAGACAGACCGGTCCCAGTTAGGCAACAAATTAAAAGCAATGGAAATGTTGCGCACAAAATTGTATGACGAAGAGGTTAGAAAAGCCGAGGAAGCCATCTCTCATTTGCGCAAAAGCCTTGTAAGTACCGGAGATCGCAGTGCCAAGATCCGCACGTATAATTTCCCACAAGGGCGGGTAACGGATCATAGAATAGGGCTCACCGTGTACAACTTAGATTCGGTGTTGAACGGTGAACTGGAGGAGTTTGCAGATGCACTACAATTTGCCGAAAATGCGGAAAAACTAACATCCCAAACTGGTTAATATATTCTACATCTAACCTGAGGATATAGTCCGATCTTCATTGCTAAAATTTATCAATTATGTTAGAAGAAATCTTTAACCTCATTAAGGGAAATGCTACCGAGTCTGTCATCAATAATCCGGCGGTACCAAACGATCAAAATGATGCTGTAGTTGCGGAAGCTACCAACACCGTGGCTTCTGGCTTACGCAACATAGTGGCAGGGGGCGGAGTACAAAGTTTATTATCGATGTTTAGCGGTGGGCAAAAGCAGGGTAGCAGCCTGATGAGCAATCCTATTGTGAACATGATGGTGGGGCACTTTGCCGGTAAACTGATGAGCAAGTTTAATATGGGTGGCGGGCAGGCTAACCAGGTAGCAAACAGCTTGATACCAGATGCACTTAACAGCCTGATTAATAAAACCAATGAGGGAAGTAACGGCTTTTCACTGGAAGGTTTACTAAATTCTATTACCGGTGGGCAGGTTACCCAGCAGCAGCAAGCGGGCGGTGGATTTAATATACAAGATCTTGTAAGTCAGTTTAATACTGGCGAACAAGCTTCCGCCGGCGGTGGGGGGTTGATGGATATCCTGTCTAGATTTACCGAGGGAGCCCAGCAACAACAACAAAGGAATGGAGGGGGAGGATTGATGGACCTGATTGAGGGCTTTCTAAAAAAATAACCTTACCAAAGCGCTCGTGGAGCGCTTTTTTATTTGGGTGAAGTGCCTTACCATTTTTTTAACATTGCAGGGTTTAACTCTGGCACTTTGTTTGGTTATACACCTGCATAACAACGAACAATTTAAATTTCTCATAAGCAGTTAGTTTTGGTAAACGGCCCCTGTATCTACAGGGGCTTCTTTTTTACAGCATGTTTACCCGAATCAATACAACTACCCCTTTGTTTCGTATATCGAATGAATCTGGTTTACATTGCATTTCAATCAGCGTTACCTTTACAACCAAATTTTAAACAGTGCCTACAACAGCAGAAGCAAAAAATAAGTTCTTCAAAAGGTTGAAGAATAATCCCGAAGATGAAGCGGTGGAAATGAGTTTTATCGATCACCTGGAGGCATTGCGATGGCACCTGGTAAGATGTGTAATAGTTTGGGCTGTTGCTTTCATAGGAATTTTCATTAAAGTAGACTGGGTTTTCGACAACATTATTTATGCTCCGGCAAAATCTTCTTTTGTTACTTACGGGTGGTTCTGTAGCCTTGGTAAGTTCCTGGGTATTGGCGACTCCCTTTGCATGCCAGCTGTAGAAATTCCCCTGCAGGGTAATACCATCAGCGGGCCATTTATGTCGGCGCTTTCCATCTCCATGGTGGGGGCCTTTATTTTGGCCTTCCCCTATCTTTTCTGGGAGCTTTGGCGTTTTATAAAGCCGGCGCTTTCTCCAAAGGAAGTTCGCTACTCTCGTGGTAGCATCTTTTGGGTATCACTTTGCTTTTTTACAGGCGGCGCTTTTGGATACTTTCTACTGGCACCGTTCACCTTTAATTTTTTAGCAAATTTTAGCCTCGGTACCACCGGCGCTTACAAGTACATGCCCACCCTCACCGATTATATTGATACTATTACCACTTTGATACTTGGCTGTGGTATTGCCTTTGAACTGCCCATCATTGCGTATGTGCTTGCAAAAATTGGTTTAATCACAGCTACCATGATGCGGGGGGTTCGGAAATATGCTTTTGTGGTGATCCTGTTACTGGCCGCCGTAATTACACCTTCACCAGACTGGACCAGCCAGATCATAGTAGCCTTGCCGCTTCTATTGCTGTATGAAATTGGTGTTTTACTCGTGGCGGGGGTGGACAAACAAAAAGCTAAGGAAGAAAAGGAGTGGAGTTAACCAAAATTCTGCTTACCCGTTACTGGTTATAAGTCTTTAACTTTATGCCATTCTATTTTTTGCCTTTTGACTTTTTTGACCATCCATAAAACTTCTTCCCATGTACACTTTCGATCTTACCAAACCCATTGCTATCGGATGCGACCATGCCGGCTTTGATTGCAAAGAAGACCTGATCTCTTTTTTGGAGGGAGAAAAAATGACTTTTAAAGATTACGGTACTTACAATAAAGACTCGGTAGATTATCCTGACTTTGCCCACCCGGTAGCAAATGCTGTAGAAAGTGGCGAAGCAGCCTTTGGAATATTATTATGTGGTAGCGCCAACGGTGTGGCTATAACTGCAAACAAACACCAGGGAGTAAGAGCTGCCATTTGCTGGGGCGAAGAACTGGCAGAGTTGGCCCGGAAACACAACAATGCCAACATCATTTGCATACCCGCCCGCTTTGTAAGAGATGGAGATGCAGAAAAAATGCTGGATGTTTTTATGAATACAGCTTTTGAAGGAGGCCGCCACAGCAACAGGGTGGAAAAAATTGCCTGTTAGAACCAGACCAAACGGACTTTAAAATTTTGATACAAAATGCACTTTTTTAGAGTGCATTTTTTTTAGCCAAAGCTGCTCAATTCTTCAATCACTCATTTCTAAAATTTAACCTCCCGTTCAACCGTTTATAAAAAATGAGTGCTCAAGCCCTTGGCTTTAGTTATTTTGCTTTCAGATAAAAAACATATGATGAAAAAACTGATCACACTTTCGTTGCTATTCGTTTGCGCTTCGGTATTTGCACAGCCCAAAAATGCTGAATCTTATGCCAACTATATAAATGTAGCCCAATTACAAAAGCACTTATCTATCATTGCAAGCGACTCCATGGAAGGCCGGGAAACCGGCACCATTGGCCAACGCAAAGCGGCAGCATACATAGAAAGTCATTTTAAAAAAATAGGTCTCGCCCCGTCTGTACCTGCTAAAGGCTACCAGCAGTTTTACCCGCTGTACAAAGACAGTATGATAAGTTCAACCTTTATGCTGGATAAAACGGAAGCCATCTTTGGTACAGATTATCTGAGCCCCGTGAACATTAATGAAAAGGGAAAATTCAAAAGCAAAAAAATGCTGTTTGTGGGTTATGGTATAGAAGACAGTTTGTACAATGACTATGCTGGGCTTGATGTGAAAGGTGCTGTGGTAGTTTTCTTTTTGGGTGAACCAAAAGAAAATGGAAAGTATTTGATTGCCAACAGCACGAGCCGTGGCTCTGCCTGGAGCTTCCCCGGTCTCACTAAAAAACTTACCCTGGCGGCCAGCAAAGGAGCAGTTGGCGCCCTCGTTATCAACCCTACCCAGGCAACTTTTACCCAGCGGGCAACAGATGCCGCTAAAAAAACAAATGCCTATTACCCCCGCCCAACGGATGGTAAAAAAATAAACTATGCGTTGCTCAGTCATGAGTTTGCAAAAAAAATTCCGGGCTTTCCCCTGGAAGCACTCCTTACAAAAGCCAAGGCAAACACAGGCTTTGTTAAAGCCGATTACCTGCCCTTGAAAAATAAGGCATCCTTTAGCTACAAAAAAAACAGGGAAGTTATTATGGCGAGTAATGTGCTTGGCTTAATTGAAGGCAGTGATAAAAAGGATGAATATATTTTTGTAACTGCACATTACGATCACATAGGTATACAAAATGGGGTGGTGAACAATGGTGCCGATGATGACGGAAGTGGAACTGTTGCCATTATGCAAATGGGAGAAGCCTTTGCAAAAGCCAAGGCTGAAGGTAACGGCCCCCGCAGAACAGTAGTGATCATGGCAGTAAGCGGAGAAGAAAAAGGTTTATTGGGGAGTGAGTATTATAGCGACAACCCATTATATCCACTTGCTAAAACCTCTGTAGACTTAAACATCGATATGATTGGGCGAGTAGATACGGAGCGTATGAAAGACGACACTTTGAATTATGTATATGTTGTTGGTCATAATAAGTTGAGCAGCGATTTGCCCATCATCAATGAAGCCGCAAACAATAAATACACCCAGCTTGTGTTAGACTACAAGTACGATGACCCTAAGGATCCGAACAGAATTTATTTCCGCAGCGATCATTATAATTTTGCCCGCAAAGGAGTACCAGTTCTGTTCTTTTACGATGGTATGCTTAAAGCAGACTACCACCGCCCTACAGATGACATCGAAAAAATTAATTTTACCCTCATGCAAAAAAGAGCACGTATGGTATTTTTTACAGCGTGGGAAATGGCTAATAGAGAGGAGATGCTTAAAAGAGATATTCCACTTACAAACGAAACACGATAGGCCCCTAATATGCATAAGTTTGGGTTGATAGTCTGGATGGTTGTACTGAGCGCACAAGTGTTTGCTCAGCACAACCATCTTTCAGTAAAAGCAAGACCCTGCAGCATCCCCCAATTGATGGAAGGAAACTTTGTAGATGACTACGATATTGGCTACAGCATAACCGATTCGTTGTGGACACAGCTTCCCAACACCAGGTATCATATTATTTATTTCGATACAACTGCAAAATATATCCTGGCCCGAAACGACGAAAGCAATACCAGCGAGGGAGGACTATTTACCCGGATCGATTACCTATATTTTGAAAACATGGAACCCTTCAAATGGGGATTCTGTTTAACGGCTTACGCCGCCGCTACCATAGAAGAAGCAAAAGCCAATGCCACAGCGGATAGGCAACGTCCAAAATCGGGTTGCAATGGCTATCCATTCTCGAGAATGAAAAGACGGGAATGACCTTGCCATTCCTTTCATTTAATTGCAAGGTTTTAGCACCAACTCAACACATATTTATACCCTGCTTTTTTTTGTCGCCCAAAAAATTAATTATAAATCGGATGGGTTTGGGAGCGGGTATATGCCCTATCTTAGTGAAAACAAAATCACTCTGATAATGCGTATAAAATATCCTTTTTTTGCAGCCTTGCTTTTCCTTTTCTTGTCTCCTGCTTTTGCACAGGATGACGTTAGTTACAAAACGCCACCTAAGGATATTGCAGATATGCTTGTGGTGAAACCTACTCCCGGCGTGAGCATCGACGACAAAGGCGAATGGATGTTGCTCACGGAAAGTAGCAGTTATCCTTCCGTAGAAGAACTTGCCAAACCCGAGTACCGCATTGCCGGGCTGCGCATAAATCCCGGCAACTTTGCACCGAGCAGGCAAAATTTCATCCCCAATCTTTATTTAAAAAACATAGCCACGGGAAAAGTGTATCCCATCAGCGGCTTACCCTCACCGTTATTTGCAGGTGCCGTAAGTTGGAGCCCCGACGAAAAGAAGATTGCTTTCACACAAACCAGTGCAGCCCGGGTAGATTTGTATACCATACAGGTAAATACACAGAAGGCAACCAAGGTTAATAAGACAGCCCTTAATACCATTACAGGATCCTATACCTGGTACGACAACAACAGCATCTTGTATCGCAGCGCTGTAAAACCGGTGAGTGCTGCACCCCTAAAACCACTGGCACCCAAAGGACCAGCCGTACAGGAAAATTACGGTAAGGCATCGCCAAGGCCTACTTACCAGGATATGCTCAAAAGTCCCTTTGACGAAATGGTGTTTGCTTTTTATGCTACAACCCAACTCATCAAAAATAGCAATGGCATAGAAACTAAAATAGGACAGCCTGCTATTTACAGCAGTGTGAATATTTCGCCAGATAAAAAATATTTATTGCTCCGCAGCATTCAAAAACCATTTTCATACCTCGTGCCTTATGGTGGTTTCCCTTCGGTAGTAACCATCACAGATATGAGTGGCAAGTTGGTAAAAAAAGTTGCAGATGTACCATCATCTGAAACCGCCCCTGGCGGCAACGATAACGTGCAACTCGGGCCACGTAGCTTTGAATGGAGAGATGATGAACCCTCTACCCTTGTTTGGTGCGAGCCGCTGGACAGTGGGATGATTAAAAAACAGGCAGCCTATAGAGATGCAGTGTATGCATTGCCGTCGCCATTTACTGGCGGCAACAAAGAGCTTTTTAAAACAACCATGCGCTACAATGGCACTACATGGGGCGATGCCAATACCGCTATGGTAACAGAAGGTTTACGTAGCAAACAAACTACGCAGATGAACCGCTTCAACCCAGCAACCGGGCAATTGGAAAAATTATTTAGCCGGAATTCTACGGATGCTTATTCCAACCCCGGCTTTCCTGTTACGCATACTAACCAATATGGCAAAGATGTATTACAGCTGATAGACAATGGCAAAAAAATATTATTCAACAACACTACGGGTAGTTCTTCTAAAGGCGATCTGCCTTTCTTGCTTTCTTATGATCTTACCCAGAAAAAAGCAGACACCCTGTGGCGCTCTGCAGAAGGCAGTTATGAAACTGTGGTAAAAGTGTTGGATGCCGATAAGCTTACACTGGTTACCCGGAGGGAAAGCAAAACAATGGTGCCAAATTACTGGATGAAAAATTTGCGTTTGCGCATGGCCGACAGGCAATTGACGGAATTCAAAAATCCTTACCCACAATTGGAAGGGGTAAGCAAAGAAAAAATACGTTACAAAAGATCCGATGGTGTGGAACTTACCGGCGAGTTATTGCTACCCAAAAATTACAACGCCCAAAAAGATGGACCACTACCGGTTCTAATCTGGGCTTACCCGGCAGAGTTTAATTCTGCGGCAGATGCGGCACAAATCAGGGGTAGTGAGCATAGGTTTACACTGGTAAACTGGGGCTCGCCGGTGTTTTATGTAACGCAAGGCTATGCTGTTTTAAACAATGCAGAAATGCCGATTGTAGCCAGCGGTAAGGATACCAAGCCCAACGACAATTTTGTAGAGCAGTTACGAATGAATGCGGAAGCTGCTATTAACAAGCTCAGCGAAATGGGCGTGGGCGATAAAAACCGGGTGGCTGTGGGTGGCCATAGCTATGGGGCATTCATGACCGCCAATTTACTGGCGCATACCAATCTATTTAAAGCAGGACTCGCCCGAAGCGGCGCTTACAATCGTTCGCTTACACCTTTTGGTTTTCAAAATGAAGACCGCACTTATTGGGAAGCACCTGAATTATACAACCTAATGAGTCCATTTAGTTTTGCAGACAAAATAAAAACACCCCTGCTGCTGATACACGGCGAAATGGATAACAATACCGGCACCTATCCTATCCAAAGTGAAAGACTCTT
>JANPJW010000448.1:0-3740 GCA_031425715.1 Chitinophagaceae bacterium
AAAAAATTGGCTTTCTGTAGATAGTTAAACAAAAACCTGGCGATCCTTTTTTAGGTTTTTAAAAATCCCTTCGGTAGCTTTTCCGCAAAGGCGGGAGTCATTCCCTTACTGCCATTGAATTTCATCATCCGGCATCCAACAGCGGCTTCACCAATATTTACCATGGCATTGTTATTGGGAACATGATAACTGTCTAAAATTTAAACATAAAAATCATGGCATATAAAACGGTAAATCCTTACACAGGAGAAACACTAAAATCTTTTGACGAAATAACCAAAGAAGATTTGGATAACAAACTCGACCAGGCAGCAGCCTGTTTTGAAAGCTGGCGCAAGACCAGTTTCCAGGACAGAAAAAAAATTATACAAAAAGTTGCAGACCTCATGCGGGAAAGATCCGATGAGTTGGCAGCATTGATTACCCTCGAGATGGGTAAACGCATCAAAGAAAGCAAAGGCGAAGTAGAACTGAGCGCCTCTATCTACGAATATTATGCAACCAATGCGGAAGAATTTTTGGCGGATACGCCGCTTACTCCGCAAAAAGGATCGGCATACATTAAAAAGGAGCCGATAGGAGTGCTGCTGGGCATAGAACCATGGAATTTTCCGTATTACCAGGTAGCAAGATTTGCGGCGCCAAATGTGATGGCGGGTAATTGCATCATGCTAAAACATGCCTCTAATGTGCCACAATGTGCACTGGCTATTCAACAATTATTTGAGGATGCTGGAGCGCCTGCTGGTTTGTACAGCAATCTTTTTATAAGCAGCGACAAAATAAATGATTTGCTTGCAAACCCAGTAATCAAGGCTGTTTCGCTCACCGGTAGTGAGGGCGCTGGAGCCAGCGTAGCTGCCGCTGCCGGCAAAAACTTAAAGAAGTCTGTACTGGAACTCGGTGGCAGCGATCCATTCATTGTACTGGAAGATGCTGAGATGGATAAGACCGTAAAATGGGCGGTGTATGGCAGGATGCAAAACTGCGGGCAGGCATGCACGGCAGCAAAAAGATTTATTGTAATGGATGCTGTGTATGAGGAATTCCTGGAAAAGTTTAAGGCAGCGCTTGACACCCTCACTCCCGGCGACCCGATGCTGGAAGCTACAACCCTTGGTCCGCTGAGCAGCAAAACTGCCCTGGAAGACCTGGAAAAGCAAGTAGAAAAATCGGTAAAAGCAGGAGCAAAGATAGCCACAGGTGGAAAGCGTTTTGACATGGAAGGATATTTTATGCAACCCACCATTCTTACCGATATACCCGAAGATGCGGAGGCTTACAGCGAAGAGCTTTTCGGACCTGTGGCTTCTGTTTACAGGGTGAGTTCAGAGGACGAAGTGGTAGAGCTAGCCAATGCCACAAGGTTTGGATTGGGCGGTGCAATCTTTACCAGCGACGAAAAACGGGGTCACAAGCTCGCTGAAAGAATACACACAGGAATGGTGTTCATCAATCACCCTACAGGTTCACAACCGGATTTACCTTTTGGTGGCACCAACCAAAGTGGCTATGGCAGAGAACTATCATCGTTGGGCATAGATGAGTTTATCAATAAAAAATTGGTGCGCACCAGCGATATCAATGACAAGTAACAAGTTGATTTAAACAAAAAAACACTTATGACAACACAACAAATAGTGCTGGCCTCCAGGCCAAAAGGGATGCCTGTAAGCGATAATTTTAGAATGCAGGAAATTGAACTGCCTGCAACAAAAGCGGGTGAAATATTATTAAAAGGCCTCTATTATTCTGTGGATCCTTACATGCGTGGCAGAATGAACGATGCGAAATCATACGCTGCTCCTTTTGAAATTGATAAGCCTTTCAATGGAAGTGTGATTGGAAAAGTAGTGGAAAGTAAATCTGAAAAGTTCAAAACAGGGGATGTTGTGGTGGGCCATTTTCCCTGGCAAAAAGATTTTGTTGCTGCCGAAAAGGAGTTAACAAAAATTGATACAGACCTGGCCCCTGCAAGTTATTACCTGGGTGTTTTAGGCATGACCGGCTTAACTGCTTACTTTGGATTAATGCACATCGGTAAGCCAAAAGCAGGCGAAACCGTTGTAGTGTCTGGTGCGGCAGGAGCCGTGGGCATCGTGGTAGGACAGATAGCTAAAATTCACGGATGCCATGTGGTGGGAATTGCCGGGTCTGATGAAAAAATAAATTCGCTCAAAACAGAATTTGGTTTTGATGAAGCGATCAACTACAAAACCACCAAAGACATGAACAAAGCAATAGCGGCTGCTTGTCCCAAGGGAGTGGATATTTATTTTGATAATGTAGGAGGCGAAATTTCAGATGCGGTTATCAGGAACATAAATTTTCATGCAAGGATACCGCTGTGCGGGCAAATATCATTGTACAATAGTACCGAAATGCCCATGGGGCCAAGGGTGCAACCGATGTTGCTCACCCGGAGTGTATTGATGCAGGGTTTTATTGTAAGTAATTTTCAAACACAATTTCCGGAGGGCATTCAAAAGCTCGGGGAATGGGTTAAGGAAGGCAAAATAAAATTTACCGAAACAATTGAAAAGGGTTTTGAAAATTTACCGAAGGCGTTGCTTGGTTTATTCAATGGAGAAAATACGGGTAAAATGGTTGTAGCAGCCTGATCGGCATCTTGTTTGTTTATTCAAAGTAAAGCGGGCAAAATATGTTTTACCCGGCATTATCTAATCCACAAAAAATAAAATTATGAAAGTATTATTTGTATTAACCTCCCATAGTGAGTTGGGCAACACCGGTAAGAAAACAGGGTTTTGGATAGAGGAGTTTGCAGCACCATACTATGTAATGGTAGATGAAGGAGTGGATGTAACCATTGTTTCCCCAAAAGGCGGCCAGCCACCCATCGATCCTAAGAGTGAGGCACCGGATGCACAAACTGAGGCAACAAAGCGGTATGATGCAGATGAGGCCTTGCAAGAAAAACTAGCACATACTAAAAAATTGACAGACGTAAATGCCGCAGATTTTGATGGAGTTTTTTACCCCGGTGGGCATGGTCCCATGTGGGATCTTTACGATGATAAAGATTCCATCGCATTGATCCAGGATTTCTGGACCGCTGGTAAACCTGTAGCAGCTGTGTGCCATGCACCTTCTGCGTTGCTAAATGTAAAAGACGAAAATGGTGATGCTTTGGTAAAAGGAAAAAAAGTAACCGGGTTTACCAACACCGAAGAAGAAGGCGTAAAGTTGACAGATGTGGTACCTTACCTGCTGGAAGACGAACTGAAAGCGAGAGGTGGTAATTATTCCAGCGGCAGCGATTGGAGTTCATACGTGGTAAAAGACGGCATGCTCATCACCGGGCAAAACCCTGCCAGCAGCGAAGATGCAGCGAAAGAATTATTGGCTTTGCTGGAAAAACAGGAAGCATAACCCGATTCAATTAATTTTTTTAGACGAAGCACTATCAATGGACTATTCCAGGGATAGTGCTTTTGTTTTTATAGTCACTTCCTTGTGCAAAAAATGGAATAACGGCGGCGTTAAGAGTTCAATATTATGAGTAATCCGGCTCGGCCATTTGTTTCCTGATGCAATCTTAAGTTCCGAAAAGGGTCGTGGCATACACCCATGAAAAAACAAAATAAGCAGACTCAAATATTGTAAAAGCGATGGAGTAAATTACACCAAAACAAAACTCACAACATGACCCCTAAATCCAGTTTCCTGCTTGCTGCATGCACCCTTTTTACTGCCACCATTGCAGCACAAAATATAAA
>JANPJW010000449.1:0-3000 GCA_031425715.1 Chitinophagaceae bacterium
CACTTACCTTGTAAAACGCATGGGGCTCTCACTGCAGGAAAATCTTGTACCGGGTGGCCGCATTCATAATTTCAAAGATTTTATGAACTTCCCGGATGCGGTACTGGTGGGTAAAAGCATGCGTAAGAAACCCTTCACCCATGCTCTTTTAAAAAATGCCGGCAGTGTTACGCAAGTAGTTTTTGAAAGAGATGTGTTGCTTCACTTTCCCTATCATTCGTTTGATAGTGTGATAGACCTTATAAGGGAGGCTGCCATTGACCCCAACGTAATAAGTATAAAAATTACCTGTTACCGGCTGGCATCCCGCAGCAAAGTCATCAACGCACTTACCAATGCCGTGCGCAATGGCAAGCAGGTTACGGTTGTGCTGGAGCTACGGGCCCGTTTTGACGAAGAGGCCAACCTGATGTGGAAAGATGAGTTGGAGGAGGCCGGTGTGAAAGTACTCATTGGTTTACCGAACCAAAAAGTGCATGCCAAATTGTGCCTCATTAAAAGGAGGGTAAACAATGTTACTACTCATTATGGTTTTGTGAGTACCGGTAACCTGAACGAAAAAACCGCACGTGCATACGGAGATCATTGCCTGCTTACTTCAGACCGCAACATTATGGCCGACCTGAACCGCATTTTTGGCTACCTGGAAAATCCTAAAACCCGAACTGGACTTTTAAACTCCTGTAAAACCCTCATGGTTTGCCCCACAGGTATGCGCAGGCAACTCTTACAACTCATTAACCGGGAAATAAAAAATGCCAAACATAAAAAAGCGGCTTCCATTATCTTAAAAGTAAATTCCCTGAGCGACGAGCAATTAATTTTAAAATTGGAAGATGCTGCAAAGGCGGGAGTAGAAGTAAAACTGATCATCAGGGGAATATGCTGCATGTTTACTGAAAACAAAAAATTTAAGAAAGCTGTACAAGCTATCAGCATTGTAGATGAATTCCTGGAGCATGCAAGGGTGATGATCTTTCACAACAGCGGTGACGAAAAAGTTTTTTTATCCTCCGCAGATTGGATGGTACGAAACATTGACCACCGGGTAGAAGCAGCCTGCCCTATCCTGGAAAAAAATATGAAAAATGAAATTATTGACATCATCAACATTCAATTGCGGGACAACGTAAAGGCAAGGGTATTGAACAACGAACTGAACAACCAGTATGTGAACCCCCGAAACAAATCCAAAGTACGATCGCAGGTAGAAACCTATAATTACGTGTACAATAAAAAATATTCCTGAGGCATAAGCCGGAGGATTCTTTATTTTCTATACTAAGTGCTTTAGTGTAATTTAGCCATCAGGATTTTTCACCAGGAATTAAACGGAACCCATTGATACTCGCAGCTATAGATATAGGAAGTAACGCAGCAAGATTGCTGATTACCGAAGTAATAGAAAAGCCCAACAGCAAGCCTGTATTTACGAAGTTAAACCTGGTGAGGGTGCCGCTGAGACTGGGTTTTGATGTTTTTGAAACCAGGTATATTTCCCCTACAAAAATTACGATGCTCTTAGATACCATGCTGGGTTTTAAACACCTGATGAATGCCTACGAAGTGCAGGCGGTAAAAGCCTGCGCCACCAGTGCCATGAGAGATGCCCTCAATGCTGCAGAAGTGCTGGAGCATGTGTTGGCAAAAACTGATATACAAATAGAAATCATTTCCGGCGACATGGAGGCCAACCTGGTTTACGAAAACCATGTAGCAGAAAACATGGACCTGGACAATAGCTACATGTATATAGATGTGGGTGGGGGCAGCACCGAATTGTCTTTTTTTACCAACGGTATTTTGAGATTTAAAAATTCTTTCAACATTGGCACCATCCGGATCTTGAAAAATATGGTAACGGAACTCCACTGGGACGAAATGAAAAATGCGATCAAAGCTTTTACCACCGGCCAAAAGAAAGTAATAGCCATTGGCAGTGGCGGCAATATCAATAAGGTGTTTTCACTTAGTAAAAAGAAAGATGGCAAACCCCTTTCCTTAGAATTGTTGAGGGACTACTGCAAAGAGTTGGAGGGATTTCCCCTGGAAGAACGCATCACACGATACAGCCTGCGGCGAGACAGGGCCGATGTAATTGTACCCGCAATGTCTATCTACATCAATGCCATGCGATGGGCTGGTGCCGATGAAATTTATGTACCCAAGATAGGGCTGGCAGATGGTTTGATAAGGCACCTCTGGGATGAAATGAAAGTAACGTAACTGGCCGTTGAGTACATCAGCACTCTTCCAACGTTCTTTAAAATCTGATTGGTTTTAAAACCTCCGTGCATGAAAAAAACAATCATCTTCCTGCTCTGCCTTTTTTCTCAAACCGTTTTTTGCCAGAATTCATTTACAAAATTTATTGCCAAATCGTCTGTACAATGGGCCGCAGATGCTACTGATACTTTTCATTTTAAATCTCCTAATCTGAGCCTCCTTTTAAGAGAGCAACTGGATAAGGGCGCCCTTAAAGCAGGTATCACCGAAGGGCTCACAAGCGCCGGCAAAGTAGAAAACGTTTCAAAAGAATCCATCCTGGAGCGGATTGCGCCAAACAGGGTTAAACAACTCATAGATGAAAACGGAAACCTTTCCGGCACCAGCCTGGAAGCAGAAAATCCCCTCTTTTCCACCACTTATTTTGACAGCCTGGTAAATGACCTGGTAGAAATTCCTCAAATTTTATTCATCCAATCCGGAAAACTTAAATCTTATGTACCATGGGTTTCGCCTAAATATGCGGTATCTACCAGTTGGGGACAAAGGCTCGGTATTGCCAATGCCTTCAGCACGGCATTCAATTCTTCCCCAAAAATTAAAGCAAGGCATCGGAAGAATACAGTTTCATTAGGCAGAACTTCAAGGATGGTTACAACCGATTCTACCAACCAGCTCCCGATGATCAAACAACTGTATGCGCAAAGTTTGTTGCAGGCACTGTGGCCTTACTTAAACACAAAACATTACCAGGTGATCCGCTTAGATTCATTG
>JANPJW010000450.1:0-22748 GCA_031425715.1 Chitinophagaceae bacterium
CTTTGGACTATCATTCGGCATTAACAACGCTACACTTTTCTATCTTCACCCTTTTGAACGTCCTCACGCCGGCAGCCACTGTGCTACTTCTTTTTATAGCCGTTATATTATACATCCTTTCGTTTTTGATTGCCGGCAGCGAAGTTGCCTTTTTCTCCCTCAACATAAAGGATATCAACTCTCTTAAAACAAAGCAACAGCCTTCCTTCCGCAGAATAGTTACCCTGCTGGAGCAGCCTAAGACTTTGCAAGCCTCGATGCTTGTAGCAAATGTTTTCGTAAACCTGGGGGCTATTTTAGTTACCAACTATCTATTAAATTCCTGGATGCAGGTGCTGGGGCTAAGCATCGCTTTGCTGCTTGTTATCAAGATTCTTATCATCTCTGTGCTGCTGGTTTTGTTTGCCGAAGTGCTACCTAAAGTTTGGGCAGCCCACCACAAAGTATGGTTTGCAGCTTCTTCTTCGCTGGTAATAGAAATTTTTAATAGCTTGTTTTACCTGCTGAGTAAGCGCATCGTAAAATTTTCAGAGAAAATTAATAAGCAGTTAAGTGCCGAAAAAAGTTCTGGCATGGATGATAGCAATCTGGATTATGCCATAGACCTATTGCCCGATCATGAAGCTACCGTAGAGGAAAAGCAAATATTGAAAGGCATTCGAAAATTTGGAGATACAGAAGTAAAGCAGATCATGCGCACCAGGATGGATGTGAGCGGCATTGAATATAACTACAGCCTGGCCGATGTAATGAAAAAAGTCACAGAATTGCATTACTCCCGCTTGCCGGTTTATAAGGGTAGCCTGGATGAAATTGCCGGGATGCTGCACACCAAAGACTTATTACCTTACCTGCATCAGCCAGCAGATTTTGACTGGCACACCCTCATACGCTCACCCTATTTTGTGCATGAGCAAAAATTAATTGAAGATCTTTTACAGGAATTTAGGGTAAAGAGAATGCACTTTGCCATTGTAGTTGATGAGTTTGGCGGTACTTCTGGCATTGCAACTTTAGAAGATATCATGGAAGAAATTATTGGAGAAATTAAAGATGAGTTCGATGATGAAGAAAGCGTAAATAAAAAGATAGATGACCACAACTTCATATTTGAGGGTAAGTTGATGATTAACGATGCCTGTAAAGCAATGAACCTGCCGGCCGATACCTTTGATGCCATTAGGGGCGACAGCGACTCTGTTGCAGGCCTTGTCTTGGAGATAGCAGGAGAGTTTCCCCAGGCTAATTCAACCCTCACAAGTGGTGACTTTACATTTGTACCGCTTGAGATAAACAAGAACAGGATAGATAAAGTGAAAGTAACCATTCAAGCAAACAAAAGCCTGCAGCAGGTATAATTATGATCGTCAAGATGAACAATGCTTTTAGTTGGATGGCTGCGGCGGTAGTGGCTTCAATAGTTATCATGGCATGCAACAGCACGTATACTTCCAAAAAAAGGGGCTACTTCAATGTTAAGTTTCCCGAGAGGAAATATGTGTTATTCAATGAGGCAGATGTGCCTTACAGCTTTGAATACCCCACCTATGCAACCATCGTAAAAGACAGCACCTATTTTGACAGCACACCAGAAAATCCTTACTGGCGCAACATAGATTTTCCGCAGTTCAATGCACGTATCTTTTTAAGCTATAAAATTATTGGAGGCAAGGCCACTTACAAAATAAAACTGCCCGACGGAACTTACCGGGATTCTTCTGGCATCAACTATTTTGACCGGATGGTAAACGATGCCTTTAACCTTACCAACAAAAATGAATCGGTGGCTTCATCCATCAAAGACAGTTTATTTACAACGAAGAATGATGTTACTGGTATTTTCTTCAGGGTTGGTGGCAATGCTGCAACGGCAAGGCAGTTTTTTATGAGCGATAGCACCAAACATTTCATAAGAGGCGCTCTCTATTTTGATACCACCCCCAACGCCGATTCCCTCAAACCAGTTCAGGATTTTTTACAAGTAGACATTGATCACCTGATCAATACCTTTAAATGGAAAAACAATTAAGCGCATTAATCCGTTAATACTGTGCTGCTGCCCTTCTAAATCGTATTTTTGTAGCTATGATAGCAATAGACCATGTTTTGGTGAGTGACAATATTGTGAATGAAGCATTCGTATGCGACTTGCATGCCTGCAAAGGAGCCTGTTGTGTAGATGGTGATGCAGGAGCGCCACTGGATGTGAAAGAGCTACAAAAAATGGATGAAGTGTTTTTAGAAGTATTGCCGTACCTGGGGCAAAAAAGCGTGGATGAAATAAACCGGCAAGGGCGCTACGTTTACGACAAAGAGTTTGGGTGGGTTACACCAACTATCGACGGAGCCATTTGTGTATATGGCATCAAGGATAGCAATGGCATCGTAAAATGTGGAATAGAACAAGCGTACCTGGATGGAAAAGTAAAATGGAAAAAGCCAGTGAGCTGTCATCTTTTTCCGGTGGTAGTAAAAAAAAGCAGCGATGGCATTACCGAATTTGCCAATTACCAGCCACGGGAAGACCATTGTAAAGCCGCTTGCAAATTGGGCAAAAAATTAAAAGTGCCTGTTTACCAGTTTTTAAAAGAACCACTCATTCGTAAATTTGGCCCGGAGTTTTACAAGGCGCTGGACGCTACTGCAAATCATTTGAAAAATACGAAAGCCGCGGCAGGCGCAGAATAAAAAATAAGTATGAAAAATCTGTTTTATAAAAAATCACTCGCTCACAAAGCTGCAGTATTGCCCTTCGTTTTTTCGCTCTTGCTCCTTTCGTCATGCAGCGTAAACAAAGCCAAGATTGACAACGATCTCAAAAAATATTTCGACGCAAGGAATGTGGATGGATGTTTTACCCTGCTGAACAATACAGACGGTAGCGTAAGGGTTTATAATATGGGCCTTGATACCACTCGTTTTACACCCGCCTCTACTTTTAAAATGGCCAATGCCCTCATTGGTTTGCAAACAGGAATTATAACAGACGAAAACATGACTATCCCCTGGGATGGCGTGGTGCGCAGCAACAAAGACTGGAACAAGACCCTCACGTTGAAAGAAGCTTTTAAAGTGAGCAGCGTTCCATATTTCCAGGAAGTAGCAAGAAGAATTGGAAAAGATACCATGCAACAATGGATTGACAGTCTTTCCTATGGCAATAAAAACATCAAAGGTCCCGTAGATTCATTTTGGTTAAACAATCAATTGAAGATTTCCCCCGATGAGCAATTGGGGTTTCTTAAAAAGTTGTACTTCGACCAGTTGCCATTTAGAAAAACCGTGCACCTTGCCGTTAGGGATATGATGTTGCAGGAAGACAACACGCTCTATAAATTGAGTTATAAAACCGGGTGGGGCTTTGATGAACAAAAAAATAATATTGGTTGGGTAGCCGGTTGGATAGAAGAAAACCGTCATGTGTATTTTTTTGTAACCCTTGTGAAATCTCCTGATGCCAATATAGATATGATGTCTGTTAGGATGGCTGTTACGAAAGATATATTGAAGGAGCTCGGATTCTTACAGGGCAAGATGTAGTTTTCTTATTGTTTCTTTAACAGCTTTCGCTGTTAAATTATTTACATTGCAATCCTACTTTATGCCACAGTTCCAATATATTTTTCTGCTCATTTTGTTTCTGCTGATCCCGCTGATGGGATTGCTGTATTGGCTGGCCCTGCGCAAGAAAAAAAGGAGTATCAAAAAAATTGGCGATCCGGAGTTGGTTGCGCAGCTAATGGGGCAATACAACCCACGTTCTTATTTCCGAAAATTTTTGATGGTTACGATAGCCATGTGCCTCCTCATTTTGGCCGTGGCCAACCTCCGTATTCCAACTGGCAGTGAAAAAATTAGCAGGTCTGGTATTGACGTAATGATAGCCATGGATGTGAGCAAGAGCATGCTGGCAGAAGATGTGCAACCTACCAGGCTGGATAGGAGCAAACAATTACTGGGCCGGCTGATAGACAGGCTGGGTAACAATAGAATTGGCATCGTAATATTTGCTGGCAAAGCCTATTTGCAAATGCCCCTCACGGGCGATCTTGCTGCAGCCAAAATGTATCTTTCTTCAGCCACCACCCAGTCTGTTCCCACCCAGGGCACGGTAATAGGGGATGCTTTAAAAATGTGTTACGCATCTTTTAATGCAAAAGAAAAAAAATACAAGGCAGTTATATTGATAAGCGATGGAGAGGATCATGATGAGCAGGCAGTAGACATAGCTAAACAAATGGCAGCAGAAGGGGTAGTGATTAATACTATTGGAATTGGGTCGGTTGGCGGCGCACCCATCAGGGATGAGGCCACGGGTCAAATGAAAACGGATGCACAGGGCAATATGGTAGTATCCAGGTTAAACGAAGCAGCCTTGCAAGCCATTGCAACAAGTGGCAACGGAAATTATCAATTGTTTAAGAATACAGAAGAAACGGTCTCAATGCTGGCACGCCAATTGGCTACCATTGATCAAAGAGCAGTAACAGAAGACTCATTGATAAACTATAAAAGTTTATCACAAATATTTCTTGCGCTCGCCCTCGCATTTTTAATTTTAGAAATGTTTATATCCGAAATGAAGTCAAAGAAAACAAATCTTGTAAAAGCTGCTGCCAGTATACTCTTCATTTTTGCTGGCAATGCTGCAGCGGCGCAGGGAGAAAAGGCGCTCATTAAAGAAGGCAATGATGCTTATAAAAAGGCAGACTATCCCGCAGCAACGGTTTCTTATGCCAAAGTGGTTCAAAAAAATCCAGCCAATGCCACTGCTCAGTATAACCTCGGGAGTGCCTTATATAAATCTCAGAAAACCGAAGAAGGGATTGCAGCCTACGATAGATCTTTAGGCCTGCTTACCAAACCAGTAGAGAGGAGCAATGCCTTTTACAATAAAGGAGTAGTGCTTCACAACAATAAGAAAATACCTGAATGCATCATTGCTTACAAAGAGGCTTTGAAGCTGGATCCTAACAATGAGGATGCCCGTCAGAATTTACAAAAAGCATTGAAGCAGCAGAAAGACGAGGAAAAAAAGGATAAAGACAAGAAGGATAAAGACCAGGATCAAAAAAACAAAGACCAGCAACAACAGCCCAAGCCACAACAGTCCAGGATAACCAAAAAAGATGCTGAAGAAAAGTTGAAGGCATTGCTGCAAAAAGAAAAAAATCTGCAGGATAAATTACGCAAAGTAAGTTCCTCTTCTCCTGACAGACCAGAAAAGGATTGGTAGACCAATATCTAAGCACTTTCCGATAGCAAATCAGAAGTATATTCTCAAGGATCTTTGATGGTCTCATATAAGGCAAAGCTTAGTCTGTTAATTGGCCAAGGCTTTTCTTTACATTTGCTGTTCGGTACATTTCAATATTTGTAATACTATTTTATGCAATTCTATACAGAGTCATTGTTTACCTACAAACGTTTAGTAACACGAGAGGTAAAAGTGGGTGATCTACTTATTGGCGCCAATCATCCCATTCGAGTGCAAACAATGACTACAACCGATACGATGGACACTGCTGCTACCGTAGAGCAAAGCATCCGTTGTATTGAGGCCGGTGCAGAATTGATCCGTATAACAGCACCGTCTAAAAATGAAGCTGAAAATTTACAAAACATAAAAGATGAACTTAGAAGAAGAGGCTATCATACTCCGATCGTAGCCGACATTCATTTTACGCCGAATGCTGCCGAAATTGCTGCAAGAATTGTAGAGAAAGTAAGGGTAAATCCCGGTAATTATGTAGACAAGAAAAAGTTTGAGCAGATAGAATACAATGATGAAGAATATGCTGAAGAGATAGAAAGAATCAGGGAGCGATTTACTCCACTGGTATTAATTTGTAAGCAGCATGGCACTGCCATGCGTATTGGTACCAATCATGGCAGCCTGAGCGATCGTATCATGAGCCGCTATGGCGACACAGCCATTGGTATGGTAGAAAGTGCTATGGAGTTTTTGAGGATTGCCCGCAGTGAAGATTATCACAACATCGTGTTGAGCATGAAGAGCAGCAATCCGCTCGTGATGGTGCAGGCTTATCGGCTGTTGGTACAGCACATGAGCAACGAATTTGGGGAGTGTTATCCATTGCACCTTGGTGTTACAGAAGCAGGTGATGGCGAGGATGGTCGTATCAAGTCTGCCATTGGTATTGGTTCGCTGCTGGAAGATGGCATCGGCGATACCATCAGGGTAAGCTTGACAGAAGATCCCGAATTTGAAATTCCTGTATGTCTCGATTTGGTGAAACGCTATCAACCTAGGGGGGAACAGGCAGCTACTGAAGCGGAAGACATGCCTAAACTCGCTTACACTCCATTTGAATATAAAAGGAGGAATGCCCGTAGCATTTTGAATATGGGAGGCAAAAATGTGCCTGTTGTAATGGCAGATTTTATGTTGCACAATTCCATTGTGCCCGGGGACCTGCAAGCTATTGGATATTCGTACAATGAAGCAACCGATAAGTGGTTTATAGGAGATGCTGCGGCAGATTTTATTTATACATCCAATAAGCTCATCGAATTTAATTTGCCCGGTACGCTGCAGGTTATTTGCGATTATGCTACCTGGATGACCACACAGGAACACACAAACTATTATCCTCTCTTTGATCAAAATTCTTACCGGGCTGCAGCAACACGCTCGGATAGAATGAACTTTATCAGCCTGGATGTTTCTGAAGATCACACAGAATTGCTGGAGATACTTAAGAAGGATGAAACAGCTGTTTTATGCATTTATGCTAATGCAAAAAACGGCGTGCAGCAATTGCGCAGGTTCGTAAATACTCTAATGTTGCAGGATATTCAATGTCCTGTGGTGCTGGCTGCGGAAAGTATGCACAACAATGTAGATGAACAGTTGATCCATTTTAGCATTGGCGTGGGAGCGCTATTTTTAGATGGTATGGGAGATGGTATCTGGCTGATGAATGATCCTTCTAAAATGGTAGACCAGCAGGTAAGTGGCCGAACTTATTTGCCCACTAAAAACAATCACCAGTTTTTAAACAATACTTCTTTTTCCATATTGCAAGCGGTACGCACCCGCATTTCTAAAACAGAATATATTAGTTGCCCCAGTTGCGGACGCACTTTGTTTGACCTACAGGAAACCACAGCCCGCATTCGCAATGTCACCAATCATTTAAAGGGGTTGAAAATTGCTATCATGGGTTGCATTGTAAATGGTCCCGGGGAAATGGCCGATGCCGATTTTGGTTACGTAGGCAGCGGACCGGGCAAGATCACCTTGTATCGTGGTAAAGAAGTGATGAAAAAAAATATCAACAGCGAGGTAGCCGTAGACGAGTTGATCAATCTCCTAAAAGAAAACAATGTGTGGATAGAAGCTGAAAACATCCATTCGTAAATGTGGAACGCAGCCAAATTGTTTACCACTTCTATAGTTTTTTTACAAACTGAATGCTTGTTCAAAAAATACCTACCGCATTTTTTGTACTGCTCCGTTGCCGAAAAAAGGATTCATTTTTTTAAGTAAGAACCCCTTTGTAGTGAAAGCCATTTTTAGGGTTATTCCAACTTTACACATCGCAATCTGTTGTGGTACCATGAGGCGGTAAATACTGGTGCCTTGCTCCATTCGCTGCCTCTTGGTAAGATAATCAATAGTGTAATTTAACTGAACCAGCTTCCTGCTTTGTTTAATTATCATTTAATTTAGTAGTCTGAAAATTATAAACAGCTTATGCAAACAGATTTTTTAGTAATCGGCTCGGGTATTGCCGGGCTTACTTTTGCGCTCAAAGTAGCACAGGAATGCCCGGATAAAAAAGTAACTATCTTAACCAAAACCCAGAGCGATGAAACCAATACCAAGTATGCCCAGGGAGGTATAGCAGGTGTAATGGATTTTGATAATGATAGTTTTGCCAAACATATAGAAGACACCCTTATAGCCGGCGATGGATTGTGCAACCCGGAGGTGGTTGAGATAGTGGTACGTGAAGGCGTGGAGCGCATCAATGAATTGATTTCTTGGGGAGCCCTGTTTGACAGAGAACCTGATGGTGATTACAAACTTGGCAAGGAAGGTGGACACAGCGAAAGCCGCATACTCCATCATAAAGATGTAACCGGTGCAGAAATGGAGAGGGCCTTATTGGAAGCTATTAAAAAATGCAGGAACATAGAACTTATCAGTCATTGTTTTGTGGTAGATATCATTACCCAGCACCATCTGGGTTACCTGGTTACAAAATCTACCCCTGATATTGAATGTTACGGCGTATACACCCTTAACTTAACCAGCAAAAAAATAGAGAAGATCATCGCCAGCGTAACACTGCTGGCAGCGGGCGGCAATGGGCAGGTGTACAGAAGTACAACAAACCCAGCTATTGCTACGGGAGATGGTGTGGCAATGATTTATCGAGCAAAGGGAAGGATCGAAAATATGGAGTTCATCCAGTTTCATCCCACAGCGCTCTACGAACCCGGCGTGAGGGGGCATTCGTTTTTAATAACAGAGGCCGTGAGGGGAGATGGCGGCATTCTACGAAATTCAATTGGGGAGGCGTTCATGGAACGTTATGACGAACGCAAAGATTTGGCACCAAGAGATATTGTGGCCAGGGCCATCGATAATGAGATGAAAATTAATGGTACCGAACATGTTTATCTTGATTGCCGCCACATGGATCAACAAAAATTTGTGGAGCATTTTCCAAATATTCATGCCAAGTGTTTAAGCATAGGCATTGATGTGAGTAAGGATATGATACCGGTTTCTCCTGCAGCGCACTATAGTTGCGGTGGTGTAAAAACGGATGAATGGGCACGCACTTCTATACACAATCTTTACGCCGCAGGCGAATGTGCAAGTACGGGCTTGCATGGCGCCAACAGGCTTGCCAGCAATTCGTTGCTGGAGGCTATGGTTTTTGCCCACAGGGCTTACAAAGATTCTGTAGCAAAGTTGAACGCAGCTAAGCCGGTGCAGATAAAGACAGAAAAGGAATTTCCCAATTGGAATGCGGCCGGTACTACTGCACCCACCGAGATGATCCTGATAACCCAAAGCCTGAAAGAGTTGAAATTGCTCATGAGCGATTATGTAGGCATTGTGAGGAATGATGAGCGCCTGCAGCGAGCCAACAAAAGACTGGACCTTCTACATGAAGAAACGGAACAGTTGTATGAAAAAACGGAGCTTTCGCCCCAGTTGTGCGAACTTAGAAACATGATTACGGTGGGTTACCTTATTGTGAAAAGTGCAGAATTAAGAAAAGAAAGTCGGGGACTTCATTACAATACCGATCATTTGGAGCCCAGCCCTATTTTGCAGAATACCATCTTATAAAGTTTATTTCTTTTGGTACTTATCTTGTAAACATGGTGGGTACCGGTTTATCTTGCGAATCATGTATTATATTCTATACGCAATACTGTACGTATTTTCTCTCCTGCCTTTTTTTATTCTATATGCCATTAGCGACTTTTTCTACTGGCTCGTTTACCGTGTTTTCGGCTATCGTAAAGGGGTTGTTTTCGGTAATCTTGATATTGCTTTCCCGGAGAAAAGCCGGCAAGACAAGGAAGTTATTGCCCGCCAATTTTATAAAAATTTAATAGATACTTTTATCGAGTCCATAAAATTGCTGAGCATTTCTGATGAATCATTTAGAAAGCGTGTTACAATAGATTTTCAGCCTATAAATGAAATGATAGCCAAAGGAAAAAACGTGCAGTTGCATAGTGGACACCAGATGAATTGGGAGTATGGGCATTGGGCCATTGCCCTGCAGGTTTCTGTACCGTGGTTAGGAGTTTATATGCGCATTAACAACAAAGCGGTAGACCGCCTGTTTTACAAAATTCGCAATAAGGGAAAAACAGTGTTGATTGCGGTACAGGAATTTAAAAACCGTGCACACACATCTTTTAACAACCAATATACCATGGGGCTTATTGCAGATCAGAACCCGGGCGTGCCAGGATCTGGCTATTGGTTGAATTTTTTTAACCGTCCTGCCCCCTTTATTTCCGGACCCGATAAAGGGGCTCGCAAAAATAATACAGCAGTCGTATTTGTAAAATTTGTGAAGTTAAAACGAGGATTTTATCACTTTGAAACAAAATTAATAACAGAAAGCGCAGCCACGCTGCAGGCAGGAGCATTAACCCTGGCATACAGGGATTTCCTCGAAGAAACCATCCGGGAACGACCGGATAATTATCTGTGGAGCCATCGTCGTTGGAAATGGCCATACAAGGCAGAATATGAAAAAAGGTGGATAGATGTTACTCCTCCACCAACGAACCCTGCAAAATAGCTGGTGCCAATAATGATATTTAAAAGTAAACCAGCTAATGGGATGTTAAGGTAAAAGAGGGGTACGGATTAAAATGTAACAAATCTGAAACCATGAGAAAAGGTAAACGACTCAGCATAAGATCACAAAACAAAGGGGATTAAAAACGGGTATTTCGAGTAGCTAGATGTGATCTCAACTGAGTCGGGATTATTGTCAAAAGAATTTTATTCAAAGAACCATACTAACAAGGCTTCAACGTGGTCCTTGTTTGAAAATCAAATTTCCTACCCGAAGCTTATAGCAGACACAGGGTTATCCCTGAAAAAAAAGGGGTATTTCCTGTTTTTTATTTGGCAAAGTTTACCTATGCACTACACTCTCTGTTTTTTACCTATATTCAAAAAATATTATTAACTATTAATACCAAACCTACTATGTACAAAAACTTATTGAAAGTGTTAGCGTCACTTTTAGTTGTAGCATTTGCTACGGCGGGCTGTAACTCCGGAGATAGCACCCAATCCTTCAACAGTAAAAATGATTCTTTACAATTTGCCAGGAGCGTGCTGCAGCAATATGGAAGGGAGAGTGTTCTGCAAAGCCAGGAGCAGGATTCTGTACCACGGGCCAGGGTAATGGGTGTGGATAGCATGCAGCCAATTACCTGGAAAACTTATTTGAAATACAAAGATTATTACGACCAGAATCCCCTCATTTTTAATCCTGATAGAAAGGCATACAAAGGTTACACTATCGATGCTGCCGGTTATACCAGGCTCATGAACAATCCCGCCATAAAGGGGCTCTACCTGAGGTTGGGGAGAAGGGACGACGGATCCTATACCATTATGATACTTGGAACGGATGCAAACGGAGAGGTACTTATTACCTCCGATAGCCTAAGAACTGATGGCGACGGTGATTCTAATTTTGACAATATACTTCCTTGCCCAATCAACTGCCCCAAAATTGACAATCCATAACTTTCAAAATGACCATCTTTTTTATACTCTATCTAATAATCATCTGTACTGGATTTGCGGTGGGTATAAGTTTTTTTAGAAAGAGTTCCAGTACAATCAGACCAATTATTATTTACCTGGGACTGGTATTGATTTTGGAGATTTCGAGTCATTATATGGCGGTCATCTACAAAAACAATATGCCGGGGTTTCATATTTCCATGCCACTATATTTTATAGTTATTGGTATTTTTTTTTACAACAATATTGTAGATGATCGGGTTAAAAAATCTATTCCGTGGACTATAGCAGGGTTAGTTCTTTTTGCCATTGTAAACGCAGTTTTCTTTCAGCCTATCAACAGCTTTCCAGACAATGTTTCTAAAGGAACTACTTTTTTTTACATTGCCTGGGCGGCTTTTCTTTTTATTCAGCATTTAGACAACACATCCGCCGAAAACATTTTTAAGAACCCTGTATTTGTTGCAGCCATTGCCATTATGTGGTTCAATATTATTTCTCTATCCTTCTTTTTGCTCTACCCGTTTATGACAAGGCACAATCTACCAAGCTATAGCGTGTACAACATTCATTTTTTTTCGAATTATATTTATTATCTCTTACTACTTCTATCCATTTCTTTAGCAAAAGTTCAAACAAAAAATGACAGAAAAATTTTACAGTGATCTCATAACATTGGTCGTCACTTTTTTTGTTTTTATGCTTTTAATATTTTTCATTGTCATAACCCTGGCTGTGAGATATCGAAAACGAAAAAAAGAAAATGAAACTCTCCGGGTTGAGTTTTCTGAGCAGCTTTTAAAGTCGCAGTTAGAAATTCAGGAACAAACGTTGCAGTATATTTCCAGGGAGCTGCATGATAACATAGGCCAGGTGGCTTCGCTCATCAAAATCAATCTAAATACGCTGCAGGTTTCCAACACCGAGCTTTTGGAGCCTAAGATCAATAACACCAAGGAATTGGTGAAACAACTAATTACGGATCTCAAAATACTGTCTAGCAGATTGAATGGAGATAAGATGAATAAGGTAGGTCTTTTAAAAGCCCTCCAGAATGAGGCTGACAAAATTAATAAGACCGGCGTGTTTACCGCTAAGTTTGAGCAGCAAGGCTATATTCCTCCCATTAATGATGAAAAGGCAATTATTGTATATCGCATGGTACAGGAGCTGCTAAACAACGCCTTAAAACATTCGGAAGCAAAAGAAATAACCATACATGCGAACTTAGATGGCAACAATAGGTTTATTTTGACCATCAGCGACAATGGAAAAGGTTTTGATGTAGCCGGAAAATTAAAAGATATATATGACCATGGCAATGGCCTGTTGAACCTGCAAAAGCGAGCCAAGGTCATCAATGGCTCCATTGAATTTCAATCTTTGCCGGGCAGGGGTTCTACAACCGTTATAACCACCAATATTTAATAAGCAGTACATATGAGCACAGGTTTGAGATTAAAGGTAGCACTGGTGGATGATCATACACTGTTCAGAAAAGGGCTGGTAAGTTTATTAGAAATGATCAGCAGTGAGATTGAGGTATTATTTGAAGCCGACAATGGGCTTGATATGCAACGCAAGCTACATCCAGCAAACCTGCCAGAAATTATTTTGATGGATATCACGATGCCTGGGATGGATGGGTTTGAAAGTGTAATCTGGCTTAACAAGCATCATCCTGCTGTAAAAGTGCTGGTAGTTTCCATGGTAGAAAATGAAGAGAGCGTTATTAAAATGTTGAAGCTGGGTGTAAAAGGCTATTTGTCTAAAGATGTAGAACCACAGGAACTAAATAACGCCTTATCTGCCATAAAAAGCCAGGGTTTTTATTATACAGATTTTATAACCGGCAAACTAGTGCACACCCTGCAGCAGGATGCAAACATTGCGCAGGAACACGCCGATACGTCGCTATCCAAGAAGGAGGTTGCCTTTATTCAGCTTGCCTGCTCGGACATGACTTATACCGACATTGCCAGTGAAATGTTTCTAAGTCCTAAAACCGTGGACGGTTATCGCAACAGTCTGTTCGAAAAATTACAAGTAAAAAGCCGTGTAGGACTTGCTTTGTACGCAGTCAAACACGGCTATGTAAAATTATAGTATAATGACTGCGACTGTAATCTCATTTATTGCCCAGGCAACTATTGGCCATTCAATACAAAAAACCGCTTTTCACCAGTCACAGCAAAGGATTAGTTTAACACACTGGGCTCTTTTACGATTTTCACTTTCTCCTGTTCCTTTATACTAGCCCAGCCACCTTCTATATTTCTAAGGTTGTGAACGCCCTGCCGCTTTAAAAGCGAAGATGCTATTACGCTTCTGTAACCGCCTGCACAATGCACGTACAAATTTTGATGGTCTTCAAACTGTGCCAGTTCTGCAATATCGATCATATCGCTCAACGGTAAGTTTAAAGCATCTGGCAAATGCCCATCCGCAAATTCTGTTTCCCTGCGCACATCTACCACTGTAAGGTTAGGGTCGTGTGGAAGGTCCATTATTAGTTCGTCTGCTTCCACACTTATAATTAGGTCGATTTTTTCGCCCGCATTTTTCCATGTTTCAAAACCACCATCTAAATAGCCAATCATTTTATCGAAGCCAACCCGGCTCAATCTTATGTTGGTTTCTTTTTCCATACCTACGGGTGTAATCAAGATAATAGGTTTGTCAAATGGTAAAAGACTTCCTGCCCATTCAGCAAACCTTCCTTCGAGGCCGATAAATACAGAGCCCGGAATAAAGCCCTCTGTAAATTCTGCAGCAGGACGGGTATCCAGCAACACTACATCTTCTTTTGTTTTTTCTTTAAAGGCAGGTAATGCAAGCGCCTCCATACCTTTCTCCATTACGTTCTCAATGCTGTCGTATCCTTTTTGGTTTATATCAGCGTTTATAGCAAAGTAGCGAGGCGCCGCTGCCAGGCCTTTGGTAACTGTGGCTACAAAAGCTTCTTTGGTCTGTGGTTGCAAAGCGTAATTGGATGCCTTCTCATCAGCGAGTGTGCTACTTGAATTGGGACCGATATTTTTGCCACAACTGCTACCAGGTCCGTGGGCCGGGTAAATAAGTACTTCGTTTGAGAGAGGCATTATTTTTTCGTGAATGGAATCATACAGGATAGATGCCAATTCTTCGCTGCTCATTTGTCCACTACTTAAATCTGGCCTACCCACATCACCTACAAAAAGGGTATCTCCCGTAAAGAGCGCATGTTCTTTTTTTTGCTCATCTCTTAATAAAAAGCAACAACTCTCCAGGGTATGTCCCGGAGTGTGCAACACTTCAATGCTAATTTTACCTATGGTAAATAGTTCCCCGTCGGCGGCGTTGTGAATTTTAAAATTTGTTTTTGCCCCTGGGCCGAATATGATAGGAGCCCCTGTGCTTTTACTGAGGTCAATGTGCCCGCTCACAAAATCGGCATGAAAGTGCGTTTCAAAAATGTATTTGATGGTAGCATTTCTAGAACCCGCGAGCTCAACGTATGCCTCTATGTCTCTCAAAGGATCGATGATGGCTGCCTGCCCATCGCTTTCTATGTAATAGGCCGCTTCGCTAAGGCATGAGGTGTATAATTGTTGGATGAACATAAATTTATCTTACTATTTGTGCAAAATTAAAAAAGCGATTGATAAACAATCGCTTTTTTAATAAATAAGGTGTTTTAAAACAATAATCTTACGCTACCAGGTCTTCTATAACTACGTTAATTTCCTCAATACGTTTGTAGTTCACTGTGTAGTAAATGAATTTGCCATCACGTTGAGTCGTTACAATACCTGCACGACGTAATATCGCCAGGTGCTGAGAAGCAACTGATTGTTCTAACCGAAGGCGAACATAAATTTCGGTGACAGTAATTTTTTTCTCCGTTTCAATAAGAGTTAAAATTTGCTGTCTAAGTTTATGGTTAAGAGCCCTTAACACTAAAGCCGCTTTCTTAAGATTGTGATAGTTAATCTTTAAAGTGTCTGGAGTTTCAGTTGCAGACACGGTTATCTGCTCGTTGGTGTGAGTTGCTACCGTCATAGGAAGTAAATTTTAAAAATGCTTGAACAATGATTGATAATGCAAATATACGCAGGAATAAATATTTATGTTTTTTAAGCACTGTTAAAATGCAGTAAAACGTCAAAATGTAGTTATTATCCGTTGTAAAATTCTTTCACATAAAGCGGTTCGCTATAGGCAAGAGCTGTGAAATTTTCAATCATAAAGCTGCTATAACTCATTTGACAAAAAGCTTCAGAGTTGTTGTAAAGGCCTGCAAACATAGCGTTTACATGCTTGTTCATTGCCTCGTACTTGACGGCCCCATCTCCAAAAAACAGGATTTTATTTTGTAGTAAAGTAGCTACAAAAGAATCATCGGATAAAATACGTGCTTGTGCCGGTAGAATAACATCCATATTGGTATTGTAGATGGCAGTGAAAACTTCCAGCCTTCTTGCATCAATCATAGGACATAAGAGGGTATTCGATAGATCTTCGTGTAGCAGGTGCCTTAATGCAGACTGAGCCATCAGCGGCAGCGTGCCAATTGTAATTAATGGTTTATTGAGTGCATAGCAAATTCCCTTGGCACTTGCCAGGCCAACCCTCAAACCGGTATATGAGCCGGGGCCATTTACTACTGCAACTGCATCTATGGAATTGATTTTTATCTTCAGCTCTTGTAACAATTGTCTAACGGCGGGTTGCAAAAACGAAGCATGTTCACTTTGTGCCTCATTTTGCTTTAATGCAAGCAGGTTGCCCCCTCTTGCGATGCTCACACACGCAACAGATCCGGAAGTATCTATATTCAAAATTAAACTCATAAGCTGTTGATAAATTTTTCAAAGCGGGGTGCAGGCAAGTATTTCTGGTGTTGCAGGGACATTTGCAGCAACAGTTCGTAAACATTTTTCATCCCAATTTTATAGCCCCATTCAAAGGGGCCGTAGGGATAGTTGGTACCGAGTTTCATAGCGATATCAATTTCTGCTTCAGTACTTACCTCCTCGCCTAACGCAAACCATGCCTCATTGATGATCATGGCAATGATACGGGCGCTGATAAAGCCGGGTTCATCTGGGGTGAGCAGGTATTTTTTATTCAACACTTCCATTACTTTTTTTGAAGAATCTTGCAAGATTCCTGCAATTTCCCAGGTATCATGTTGAATAAAACCCGGCCATCCGTTGAAGCGAATAATATTGTTGGAATTAATTAACGGATGTGCCACACTGTTTACAAAGACTGGTGCAGTAAGCAAATTGTAATCTGCCTTCCATGCATCATCATCAATATTAAAAAATGCATTGGCATCTGTATGTTGGGCAAAACCGGTTGCATGTTCTATGTGCAGCCATTCAATCTCATCCCCCCCTTCGGAAAGTTCTTTAAACGCATCATTGCCACCCACTACTACAAACTTCATCTCTTAAATATTTTTGGCAAAAATACGTGGTTGAGAAAATATATATTTGCCACTTAGAAAATTATAATCAAAGTATGTCTAAACAAGTAATTCGAACAGCAAATGCGCCGGCTCCTATTGGGCCCTACAGCCAGGCAATCAAGGCGGGCAACCTTGTATTCATTTCGGGCCAAATAGCATTTGTACCAGGTACAGATACCTTGCTTACTGATAATATTATTGACGAAGCGCACCAGGTCATGAAAAACCTGCAGGCTATCCTCACCGAGGCTGGTCTCAACTTTGGGAATGTGGTAAAAACCAATATTTATCTCAGCGACATGAGCTTATTTGCGGCAGTAAACGACGTGTATGGCGGCTACTTTCCGGTAGATATGCCAGGAAGTGAAACAGCCTATCCTGCCAGGGAAACAATCGCCGTAAAAACTTTGCCCAAAAATGTAAACGTAGAGATCAGTATGATCGCATCATCATGAAAGTAATTATCACAGCCAAGGCCCATCCTTCCCTCATGGAATCATTGGGGGCCGCTGGCTACGAAGTGTTGTATGATCCCGAGATAACAGCTGAGACTTTGCGCATCATCATAGGAGAGGCCGAAGGGCTTATAGTTACCACCCGGCTGGCTATAGATAAGGCTATGATAGATGCTGGTACCCGCCTCCAATGGATTGGCAGGCTCGGCAGTGGCCTTGAGCTGATAGACATTGAATATGCGGCACTCAAAAATATAAAATGCGTAAGTAGCCCTGAAGGCAATCGCAATGCGGTAGCAGAACATGCACTGGCCATGCTGCTAAACCTCATGAACAATATTCAAAAAAGTGCCAGCGAGGTTAAAATAGGAAGCTGGTTAAGGGACGAAAACCGGGGTATAGAGTTAAGTGGTAAAACGGTAGGAATTGTTGGATATGGCAACACCGGGCAGGCTTTTGCCAAATTGTTGAGCTCTTTTGACGTTACGGTGTTGGCATACGATAAATACAAAACAGATTTCGCTCACGGCATCGTGCGGGAAGCAAACCTGGAACAACTGGGCCGATATGCAGATGTGATTAGTTTTCACCTGCCGCTCAGCAGCGAAACGCTTCACCTGGCCAACGAAGCATTTTTCAGCAGTCTAAAAAACAGGCCGTTTATCATAAACACTTCCCGGGGAAAAGTAATAGAAACAGCTGCGCTTTTGAATGCATTAGAAAGCAATCAGGTACGGGGTGCAGCACTGGATGTGTTAGAAAACGAAAAATTTTCCAGCTATTCGGATGTAGAAAGGGAGCAGCTGGATAGCCTTATATCCATGCCAAATGTACTCATCACCCCTCATATAGCAGGATACAGCACCGAGGCATTTTATAAAATGAGCACCGTCTTATTACAGAAATTGGGTATCTGATAACGAACCCTCATCCCAATTATATTTTACTATATTTGTAAATATGCAACGCCTTAGGCTATCTAGGGCGTTGTATTTTTTTTCTATATACACTAAAACGAATTGTATGGCAGATACAAATTATGTGACACAGGAAACATTTGATAAGATGCAGACCGAGTTACACTCCTTAAAATCAATAGACAGGCCTGCGGCCAGTGCAGCCATTGCTGAAGCAAGGGAAAAAGGAGACCTTAAAGAAAACGCAGAGTACGACGCTGCCAAGGAAGCACAAGGAATGCTAGAGGCAAAGATTAATCAGTTAGAAGGCGCTCTCGCCAATGCACGGATAGTGGACGAAAAAACCATTGACACAAGCAGGGTGAGCATTCTTACCAAAGTGACGCTTACAAACATGGCTACAAAGAAAAAAGTTACTTACCAGATAGTTTCAGAAAGCGAGGCTGATCTTAAGATCGGTAAAATATCTGTGACTTCGCCCATCGGTAAAGGGCTTTTGGGTAAAATAAAAGGTGATGTGGCAGAGGTAACAGTACCGGCCGGCCTTTTAAAATTCAAAGTAGAAGATATAACTGTATAGCAGTTTAAAAATAGTTTTACCAGGCCCATCCATAAGTAGGATGGGCTTTTTGTTTGCCTATCTTTATAAAAAAAATCATGACCATTTTTTCAAAAATTATAGCAGGTGAAGTATCGTCCTATAAAATTGCTGAAGACGAACATTTTATGGCTTTCCTTGATGTGGCCCCGTTGGTGAAGGGCCATGTATTGGTGGTGCCAAAGAAAGAAGTGGATAAGCTTTTTGATCTGCCGGATGAATACCTTGCTGCCATGTTGTTATTTGCAAAACCGATTGCCCGGGCAATTGAAAAAACCATGGACTGCAACCGATGTGGAATCTCGGTTATAGGGTTGGAAGTGCCGCATGCACACATGCACCTGATACCGATTAATACTGCAGACGATCTAAATTTTACCCGTGCCAAAATGAGTGTTTCCCGGGAAGACATGGAGCTGATCATGCAAATGATCGTTGGTGCATTGTAAGTTTAAAAATGAATGTTGCCCGAAGCAGGTCAGTATCATCAAACCTTTGACACCCTGCCGGGATTCTGAGCTATAAAATCTTTCCAGCCCTTTGCTTTAGGTCCCTGCGATGCAAGCATGGGATGGTCCTGAAAGTGATGGCATACGGCAACAGACAACGCATCTGTAGCATCAAAATACTGCGGTTCCTCTTTGAAGTGCAACATGGTCTGCAGCATTTTCAATACCTGTTCTTTGGAGGCGTTTCCATTGCCTGTTATAGATTGTTTTACTTTTTTAGGAGAGTACTCTGTTACATGCAGACCGGCCTGCATAGCTGCGGCAATAGCTACTCCCTGTGCCCGGCCAAGTTTAAGCATACTCTGTACGTTTTTGCCAAAAAAAGGTGCTTCAATCGCAAAGCTATCCGGGTGGTGAAGGCTGATAAGATCCGTTACTTTTCTAAAAATCTTTTCCAATCTTTCGTAGGCATCCATTTTTGCATTCATCTTTAAAACTCCCATCTCTATGAGTTTAATTTCTTTGTTGTGAATGGCTATCAAACCAAAGCCCATAACAACTGTACCCGGATCTATCCCTAAAATGATTGTAGATTTTTTTTGCAATGCCCTATTTTTACCGCTAAATATCAATTAGCTGCGCAAAAATATCAAAATAATAGTCAACTTTCTGCTGGGGCCGCTGCTCTTTATTATACTCTCTTATAGTTTGTACAAACAAATAGTGCAGCAACCAGATTTACCACAACGCTGGCAGCACATCAAACAGAGTTGGAACAGCGTATCTTTTTGGCTGGTTCTGCTGCTGATGTTTGTGAACTATGGCCTGGAAGCATTCAAATGGAGATTGCTTTTAAAACCCCTGGAACAAATTTCTTTTTTCAGGGCTGTCAAATCGGTACTCGCTGGTTGCAGCATTACCATGCTCACGCCAAACAGGATTGGAGAATACGGTGGCAGGATATTATTTGTAAAAGAGTCCCACAGGCTTCGGGCAATATCACTCACCATTCTTGGTAGCATCAGCCAGTTGCTCGTTACGATTGTGATGGGTACGTTGGGGTTGTTGGTGCTTAGGTTTTATGATATCAGGTCTCATGGCCTTGACTTTATTCCTCCAATCTTGGCCAACACTTTATTGGTTAGCTGCATCTTCCTGAGTGCATTTTTTTTGCTATTCTATCTCAGGATTGGCTGGCTTATTCACCTCATGGAAATGCAACCCATTTTATCCCGGCCACTTAAATATGTGAAACTGTTAGATCAGTTCAGCGGTAAACAATTGTTAAGAATATTGTTTCTATCTTTAATAAGGTACATGGCATTTATCTTGCAATACATGCTGCTGCTCAGCGTAATGGAAGTGGAGATAGGTTATTTGTTGAGTTTTTGGCTGCTAACTGTGTTTTACCTGATTATGGTTATGGCACCAACCATTGGCTTTACAGAGCTTCCATTAAGAGCCACAGCATCTGTTGAGATTTTTAAATTGTATAGCCCAAACATCCTTGGCGTACAGGCAGCGGCACTGGGTATTTGGTTAATTAACCTGGTGTTGCCAGCCATCATCGGGAGTATATTGATATTTGGTATAAAAATTACAAAGGAAAATGAAGCGAATGCTTAAGACCCTGTTACCCTCACTTATAATTCTCCTGGCAAGTTTTACTCCTGCCCCTACTTCTGCCTCCGCCGATTTTTGTGGTATTAAAAACACTGCATTTAAAGCGGGAGAAATTGTAACCATGAAAGTGTATTATACACTGGGTGCCTACATAGCCGCTGGCGAAGCCACCTTTACGACCACACTTGAGCGCTTCAATGGTAAGCCGGTTTATCATTTTGTGGCAGAGGGCAAAACATATTCTTTCTTTGACAATTTTTTTAAAGTACGGGATCGCTACGAAAGTTATGTAGACACCGCCAGTTTGCTACCTATGAAATTTATAAGGAATGTAGATGAGGGGGGGCACAAGATATATAATAACGTAACTTTTAATCAAAATACCAACACTGCAGTAAGTACGAAAGGAGTTTTCAAGATCTCAGATTGCATGCAGGATGTAGTAAGCAGTATGTACTACGCCCGAAACATCAATTTTGATAAATATAAGCCCGGCGATAAAATTCCTTTTGACATGTATCTTGATGACGAGATATACCATCTGTACATCCGGTACATGGGTAAAGAAAAGGTAAAGACAAAGTATGGTAAATTCAATGCCATAAAATTTAAACCCCTGCTTGTAAAAGGAACTATGTTTGAAGGCGGCGAAAAAATGACTGCCTGGGTAAGCGACGATCCCAATCACTTATTGCTAAGGGTAGAAAGTCCCATTTCTGTGGGGAGCGTAAAGGTAGATATGATGAGCTATAAAAACCTGCGCTATCCACTTACCTCGCTGCAGAGTGTACGTTGATTTTTTACAGCTCACTCAATTTAAAAGTTTCCTTCACCCTTATGCCCTTCTCCGTTTGCTGCAGCGTGCAGCATTCTATCACCGGATCGTGCTCAAAAAACAGGACGTAATTATTTTGAACGGCCTCTTCCAGAAAAAGCTTTTTTTCATTGAGTGTGGTGAGTGGAAACATATCGTAGGCCATCACATAAGGCAAGGGAATGTGAGCAACAGAAGGTAATAAGTCTGCCATAAAAACCAGGGTTCTGCCTTTGTAATTTAGCTGCGGTAACATCATAGCATCTGTGTGACCAAACACTTGGCGCAGCATGATGCCTTCCGGAAAATCGCTTTGATGTGTTTCAATAAACTTCAGCTGTCCGCTTTGCTGAATGGGTAAAATATTGTCTTTTAAAAAAGAAGCTTTTTCCCGGTCGTTGGGTTCTGTGGCCCATTTCCAGTGCCGTTGGTTGCTCCAGTAGCTCGCATTCTTAAATGCAGGTACTAATTTTTCTCCTTCTCTTACAATGCTGCCACCGCAATGATCAAAATGAAGATGAGTGAGTATAACATCTGTAATATCATCTTTGGTAAAACCGTGAGAGGCGAGCGATTTGTCCAACGTATCGCTGCCATGCATGTAGTAATGCCCAAAAAATTTTGCATCTTGTTTGTCGCCCATCCCATTGTCAACCAGCACCAGTCGGTTACCTGTTTCTATCAACAGGCAGCGAAGCGCCCAACTACACATGTTATTTTCATCTGCCGGATTCAGTTTGTTCCAAATGCTCTTCGGTACCACGCCAAACATGGCGCCACCATCTAATTTGAAATGACCGGTATTAATGCTGTAGAGTTTCATTATAAGGAAGGTTGATGTTTTGGCTGTGCTTTGTAAGTGAGCACTAAAAATATGAGACCAAGAACAAAAAATATAATTAAGGCGGCTCCGTTTTTCTCACATTTTGATCAGCACTCACAATTGCAAAGCAAAAGGGCGAACACAAATTAGATTTTCCTCAAACACCAAGAAGACTATCAACATGATCAAGATGACCTCTACCAGTACCTGGTTTATCTTTGCCGCGTTGCTATTGGTTTTTGGGGCCAATGCGGAGGAAGCAGGCCATCTTCGACAGCGTAAACTGCGATCATTCTTTCGACCCAACAAGCCGGCTGTCAAATGCGAGCAAGTGTCCCCTAT
>JANPJW010000451.1:0-3451 GCA_031425715.1 Chitinophagaceae bacterium
TCTTTTTTAGAAGCTTTTTTTTGGGAAAGCTGAATGAGCGGAAGAGCGTACTCCGTTTCAGGCGCTGACTGAGCTGTTATATCCAAATTTTCATTCATGTAGAATCGGTGATTAGCGAACTGCAAATCTCGCCAATTTTTAGCTCTTGCCACTCATCATACATACTTTACCATTTGTGAAAGAAACGTTTCCACCCCTACCAGATTTATCCGTGCATATCCCTGCTTGTATATATCTTCACACTTCAAATTTAAACGGAGCGTTGCTCCAATGAAAAATGTACCATCTTATTGCTGCTTGTCTTTTCAACTTCCGTCAGCGAGTTAAGCCACCCTCCTTTTTTTTCAATTAACATTCATGTACGTTTTGCCGGGCACGGTGAAGCAACCTGTTTTTAATGACTTGTTCCTTCCTTTACGCTATGCAGATAAAGTTCAATAACGTTATGCCGTACCCCGAGATCCGTCGCTAGCGCTCCTCGTCGGGGCAGGCAACAACGCTTTCGGACGGCAGGCGGGGGAGCCACAACGATGTCTACTTGAAATACAAATGTTAAGTACAGAATAATAATCTTCATTCTCTAAACCAAAACAACTAACAATGAACTATTCAGAATTTTTAACCAATTACTTGTGGATACTGGTAATACTATTTTCACTCGTTTTTTACAAATTTATTCTAAGGGTTTTCTTTGGAATGGTGATAGTACCAGAAAACAGGCTCGGCTTGGTTACTAAAAAATTCGTGCTTTTTGGTCCCAACCGTGAGTTGCCAGATGGAAGGATCATTGCCACGAAAGGGGAAGCTGGCTTCCAGGGAAAAACACTGGCACCCGGATTATACTGGGGCATGTGGCCGTGGCAATATGGCGTAGATATGCAACCATTTTCTGTGATACCCGAAGGCAAGATCGGACTGGTATTGAGTAACGATGGCGCTGAAATACCTACCGGTGCTATTCTTGCACGAAGGGTAGAAAGTGAAAACTTTCAAAATGCAGATTTGTTCCTTGATAATGGCGGTCAAAAAGGACGTCAGACATCTTACAATACTGCGGGTACCTATCGTATCAATACCTATGCATTTACAATTACGGTGGCTGATATGATCATCATTCATGAAAACATGGTGGGCATTGTTACCTCTCTTGATGGCCTGCCCATAGAAAGCGGCCAGATAGCCGGTAAGTATATTGACGGCCACAATAACTTCCAGGATTTTGATACTTTTTTAAAGAACGATGGTAACCGTGGTTTGCAACCCTCCATTGTTTTGGCGGGTAGTTACAACATCAACCCGTGGGCCATACAAATAGAAGAAGTTCCGATGACGGATGTTCCGATTGGTTATGTGGGCGTGGTAATTTCTTACATTGGCGAAGACGGAAAAGATCTTACCGGCGATAGTTTTAAGCATGGCAATATAGTGAGCAAAGGAAGTCGTGGTGTGTGGATGGAACCCTACGGCCCAGGGAAATATCCCTTTAATAAATACATCATGAAAGTAGAACTCGTGCCCACCACCAACCTGGTATTGAACTGGGCAAATACCAGGAGCGAATCACACCAGCTAGATAAAAACTTAAGTACGATTACGGTTCGTTCGCAGGATGGTTTCCCTTTTAACCTGGATGTGTCGCAGATCATTCACATACCCGCCACCGAGGCTCCTAAAGTAATTGCACGTTTTGGCAGCATGAATAATTTAGTAAGCCAGGTACTGGAACCAACCATTGGAAACTACTTTAGAAACTCTGCGCAGGACAGTGATGTGATTGCCTTTTTAAGCACCCGTAAAGAAAGACAACAGGCTGCAAAGGATAACATGAAAGAGGTGCTGGATGAATACAACGTAAATGCTGTGGATACTTTGATTGGTGATATTGTTCCGCCGGAATCTTTGATGAAAACTTTAACGGACAGAAAGATTGCGCAGGAGGAAGAAAAGACCTACAGCACGCAACGCATGGCGCAGGAGAAACGCCAGGGAATGGAAAAAGAAACTGCCATTGCAGATATGCAGAAAGAGATTGTAAAAGCGCAACAGAGTGTAGAGATCGCTCAACGTACTGCCGATGCTGTTGTAAAAAAAGCAGAAGGTGATGCCAACAGTTTGATACTGCAGGTAGAAGCCGAAGCTACTGCTACCAAAAAACGGGCAAACGCAGAAGCAGAAGCTACCAAGGCAAGAGCTGGTGCACAGGCGGAAGCCACCAAACTGAATGCCAGTGCCGATGCAGAAAGAATAAGCAAGACAGGTTTGGCAGAAGCAGAAAAAATTATGGCCATTGGTAAAAGCACGGCAGAAGCGTATGAACTGCAGGTAAAAGCCATGGGAGGCGACAACTTTACCAGGTATAAGATCACCGAAGAAATTGGCCGTGGACAGATAAAAGTAATACCGGATATTTTCATTGGTGGCAGTGGAAACGGCACCGATGGCGGCATCAATGGTTTGCTGGGTATGAAACTGATGGAGATGATGGATTCAAAAAAAACGGATGTAAAAGAACAATAATTTGAATGACTGATGGTTGGGTATTGTATTTTTACAGTACCCAATCATTTTAAAAAAAGAAAAATGAACCAATATAAATTTTTACTGGTCGCAGTAATTTTTTCATCCTTATTTATTTTCAGTTCCTGCGAAGATGAAAAGAATGAAGACCTCACCCCGGAGGTAAATAAGAACGGTTCTGTGGAAACTTCGGTAACCGTAGAGCATGCAGACAGCATGCATGATGTGCTGGTGACAAAACATATTATCTGGAACAAGGGTACTTCTGCTGCTACATTTGAACATAGAGATACCGTGCCCGCCCTGGCATCAGCTAACACAACGGTAAAAGACGATGCTGGTAACGAAAAAACTGTACAGGCAAAAAAAGAATACGAGATATTTATAACGGTGAAGTAGGAGAAGGTGAAAGGTGAAAGGTGAAAGGTGAAATCTTCGAAGAGATATCTGAAAGTGCAAGTTGAAAAAACGTTCAACGTTAAATCTTTTAAACGTTGAACCTCTTAAACTTTTTAAACTTCTTAAACATTAAAAGACGAATGAAAAAAACTAAAACCATACAACTCATTTTAATTACTGCGGCACTGGCTTCCTGCGCCGATAAAAAGAAGGAGCCCGAGTGGGGCAGTAGCAACAAAACGTATGTGAGGGGCGACAGCACGGCGCCCTATACCCGCACCCACCACGGAGGCGGAGGTATGCTAGGTGTGGCTCTCTGGTATTATGCCTTCAGGCCCTATGGAGGTTTTAATAACGGAACTTATTCCCGGGCAGGTTATTATTCCAATGCAATACCGCACAGCGCCAATGTGGGCAGTAATGGCATAAAGGGAAATGTAACCCGGGGAGGATTTGGCCGAACAGGGGTGCGGGCAAGCAGCTAAAATGGATTTCTGATGTCGGATGTATGATTTTGGATTTCCTTTGGGTTGAG
>JANPJW010000452.1:0-6257 GCA_031425715.1 Chitinophagaceae bacterium
AAGTTTTTAGCAATTGCTTTGATCGCAGCATCATTCGTAGCATGTAACGAAGGTGAAAAGAAAGAAGAAACAACAACTACTACTTCAGACACAACAACTGTAGTTGCTCCAGTAGCAGCTGACACTATGCAAGTTGTAACTGACACCACTACTACTGTTACTGTTGATACTACTAAGAAGAACTAAGTAGAACCGTAGCAATGGCTAAAGGTGTTGCCCCCTTGAAGTCAAAAAAATTTAAATGGCAACAATCGTAAGATCGCCCCGGTTCGTCCGGGGCGATTCTTTTTTAAGTCAGCTCCTCCTTGAATGCTGGAAGGGGTAAATGTAAATTGGTAAAGCTTCCTTATTCCACCCTCTATCAAACACGGGTAGACTCATGATGATAGCTATGGCCAGGTACCCAAATTATTGGCCGGCGTATCGGTCACAGATAATTTTTTTTTTACTTTAAACAGAACCTGTTAGATTTGTAGCAAGCAATGAATAAAAACACTACATACACTCATCCAACTGTCTTCTTCTATTATTTTAGAAGCCAGCCGGGTGTGTGTGTATAAAGATAAAAATTCTAAATGTACATAACAGTCCCGGCTAAACAGCCGGGATTTTTTTATGCCCAAACCAACAGCAACAGAACCAACCATGATATGCCAGTTAAAATGATTGATACAAATTCCACCGACCGAATCGCCATCCAGGGAGTGGAGGGGAGTTTTCACCAGGTGGCAGCGCAGACCTTTTTTGGCAAGCAGGCCTCCGTAGTTTGTTGCCTAAGCTTTCCGGAACTCATTCGCAAAACAGCCGATAAACAACAAACAGGCGCTGCAGTAATGGCTATTGAGAATTCCATTGCTGGGAGCATTTTGCCAAATTATAATTTGCTACAATCGTCTGATTTAAAGATAATAGGAGAGGTTTACCTACAGATTAAACAGCAGTTGTTAGTGAATCCGGGAATCAGCCTCGAAGATATAAGGGAAGTTCATTCGCACCCAATGGCTTTGCAACAATGCACTACTTTTTTAGATAAGCATAATTGGAAGTTGGTAGAAACAGAAGATACTGCACTAAGTGCGAAACATATTCATCAGCATAAAAGCAAACATATTGCTGCAATAGCCAGCAGGCTTGCCGGCGACTTGTACGGTTTAACTGTGCTTGCGCCAAATGTGCATACGCAGAAAAATAACTACACCCGTTTTTTGGTCTTAAAAAGAGCAGCCGATGCGGTGGAGGTGGACGATGCGAATAAGGCTTCGGTCACTTTTATTACAGATCACTCCAGGGGAAGCCTTGCAAAAGTGCTTACCAAAATTGCCGATGCAGGCATCAACTTAAGCAAGCTCCAATCCTTTCCGATACCGGGCAGCAACTGGCTTTATTCTTTTCACGCAGATATGGAGTTTGAGAGTTTAAAACAGTTCAATTCATTAATAGATAGCTTATTGTCCGTAACAAGTGAACTTAAGATTTATGGAATTTACAAGTCTGGTCATTTAAAATAAAGAGTAAGATGGAATTAGCAACACGGCTTCAAGGCATTAATGAATACTACTTTTCGCAAAAGCTGAGAGCAATAGAAGGCATGAACAGGGCAGGAAAGGATGTAATCAATCTTGGTATTGGAAGTCCGGATCTGCCCCCGCACCCTGAAGTGATTGAAATGTTACAACAGGAAAGTGCAAATCCAGGCAACCATGCTTACCAGGGATATAAAGGCTCTGCTTCATTAAGGCAAGCCATTGCCGGCTGGTATGCAAAATACTATTCCGTAACATTAGACCCAGAAACGGAAATACTGCCCCTTATGGGTAGCAAGGAGGGCATCATGCACATGTGTATGACTTATTTAAACGCCGGCGATCAGGCCCTTGTGCCCAACCCGGGTTACCCTACCTACAGTGCAGCGGTAAAGTTAGCCGGTGGCCAGCCGTTGTATTATGATTTAACTGCTGCTCAAAACTGGCTACCAGATTTTGACAGCCTGGAGAAAACGAATTTGAGCAAGGTGAAGCTCATGTTTGTCAACTATCCACACATGCCTACAGGTGCATTGCCCGATAAAACGGTTTTCACCAGGCTGGTAGAGTTTGCCAAAAAGCATGGCATCTTGCTGGTGCACGATAACCCTTACAGTTTTATTTTAAATGATCATCCCTGTAGTTTAATGAACAGCCCGGGCGCCATAGAAGTGGCCCTGGAGTTAAACTCTTTGAGCAAGAGCCATAACATGGCAGGCTGGCGGGTAGGTATGTTGGTAGGTGCAAGCGAGCGGATCAATGAGGTGCTGAAGTTTAAAAGTAACATGGATAGCGGTATGTTTTTGCCCCTGCAACTGGCCGCCGCCAGGGCATTGCAATTAGACGAATTGTGGCACAGCAGCGTAAACCTCGTTTATAAAAAGCGGCAATCCAAAGTTTTTGAACTGTTGCAGTTGCTGGGTTGTGAGTTCGAACATTCGCAGGCGGGTATGTTTGTGTGGGCGGCTATCCCTGCCAGTTATAAAGATGGCTATGCCCTGAGTGACGAAGTTTTAGAAACCGCCAATGTGTTCATCACGCCGGGCGGAATATTTGGTTCCAACGGCGAACAATATGTAAGAGTAAGTTTGTGCGCATCGGAAGAAAAAATAGGACTGGCTATAGAAAGAATTAAAAACAGGTAACATGAAAGTAGCAATTGTTGGTGTAGGATTGATAGGTGGCTCCATGGCATTGATGCTGCGGCAGAAGCTAAAAGATGTGAGTATTATCGGGGTAGATGCTAACCAGGCTCATAACCAAGCTGCTCTTAACCTCGGCCTGGTTGATGAGATAGCGGAGTTAGATATTGCAATTGAAAAATCTGATTTGATTATCCTGTCGGTGCCTGTGGATGTGGTTTTAAAGCTTTTACCTAAAGTTTTAGACAAGATAAATAACAGGGTGGTTATGGATGTTGGCTCCACTAAAGTAGAAGTTGCGTTATTAGCTAAGGGTCTGCCAAATGCCGGTAGATTTGTGTCAACCCACCCGATGTGGGGAACTGAGTTTAGTGGTCCTACCGCTGCAGTAGAGGGTGCATTTTTGGATAAGGCTGTAGTTATATGTGACAAACATACTGCAGATGAGGACGCTTTGTTGCTTGTGGAGCATATTTACAAACTCCTTGGTATGCACATTGTTTATATGAATGCCGACGCCCATGATGTTCATGCGGCTTATGTTAGCCACATTTCTCATATTACTTCTTTTGCACTGGCCAATACGGTACTGGAAAAGGAGAAAGAAGACGATGCCATTTTTGAGTTGGCGAGCGGTGGATTTGAAAGTACGGTGCGCCTGGCAAAAAGCAATGCTGCCATGTGGGTACCTATTTTTATGCAGAATAAAGAAAATGTGTTGGATGTTTTGAACGAACACATCAGCCAGTTAAAAAAATTTAAGAGTTGCCTTGAAAAAGAAAATGTGGAATACATGGCAGAGTTGATACAAAAAGCGAATACGATTGATAAGATTTTGAAATGAGTAAAAGGTGGAAGGTGGAAGGGGAAGGGTGGAAGGCCGTGGGCTGATACAGATTGAAGGAACGGGTTAAAATGTTAATAGCCAGTCACTAGTTACTAACAATCATTTAAACAAAAACATACAATTAATTTTACCATACTAAAAACAAAACACACCATGAAGGAAAGTATAATGAAGGTTTGGCAAAAACGTCCACTCATCATCAGTGGACCCTGCAGTGCGGAAACGGAAGAACAGGTAATGCAGACGGCGCAGTTGCTGGCTGATACCGGCAAAGTAGATGTGCTTCGGGCAGGAATCTGGAAACCTCGTACAAAACCCGGCTTATTTGAGGGCATCGGTGTGAAAGGTTTGCCCTGGCTGGCACAGGCAAAAAAGCAAACTGGTTTGCCCACTGCGGTGGAAGTGGCTACTTCCAAACATGTGGAGGATGCTTTGCAATTTGATGTAGACATCCTTTGGATTGGTGCACGTACCACCGTGAATCCCTTCAGTGTGCAGGAAGTAGCGGATGCTTTACGGGGCACTTCGGTTCCTGTGTTAATCAAAAATCCTATCAACCCCGATTTAGAGTTGTGGAGTGGTGCGATAGAAAGACTGCAAAAAGCAGGCGTGAAAGAAATAGGAATGATTCACCGCGGCTTTTCCAATTATGGCAACACGCAATACCGCAATGCTCCCATGTGGCACCTGCCTATTGAAATGAAAAGACGTTTTCCGGAGATGCTGATCGTGTGCGATCCCTCGCATATTTGTGGCAACAGGCTGATGCTTCAGTCGGTAGCCCAAAAAAGCATTGATCTCGATTTTGGTGGACTCATGCTGGAAAGCCATATTTCTCCTGATGATGCCTGGAGCGATGCCAAACAACAGGTGACACCCAAGCGGTTAAAGGAAATTATAGAAACGATTGTATGGCGTACAGACCATACCAACCAGGAAGATTTTGTTACTGCTTTGGCAACTCTAAGGGAACAAATCAACCATATAGACAATGAATTGTTGACGCTGATAGGCCAACGGATGAAGATTGCTGATAAAATTGGAGCCTTTAAAAGAGACAACAACATTACCATTTTGCAAACCAACCGCTGGAACGAAATATTGGAAAGAGCCACCGCCGAGGGCGAGAAGCTGGGCCTGAGTAAGGAGTTTGTAGTGAGGTATTTTGATGCGGTGCATTTGGAAAGCATCAGCCACCAGAACAAAGTGATGTACGATGAAAAATAGGGATTGGTGATTGGTTAATTAGTGATTAGTTGAATGGTTAATTAGTGATTAGTTAATTAGTGATTGGTTAATTAGTTATGAGTGATTAGTGTAGTAATGAATGTGAATTTGGGATAGTGAGTTGTGAATAGTGAATGCTGCCCATTGCCCATTGCCCATTGCCAATTGCCAATTGCCAATTGCCTTTTGCCAATTGCCCATTGTCCATTGACCATTCACCATTGCCCATTCCACTAAGCGTAACCGCAACAGAATAATTATGAGAAAAGAGATATTAAAATTTTCTAATAAAGAAGTTGAATACATTTTCAACGGGTCGTTTGCACAATTGCCCATCATGTTTCAAAGAGACAAGGTGGTGATTGTAACAGACGAAAACGTGTACAAGCTGCATGCAGATAAAATGGAGGGTTTCGCTGTAATTAAATTGCCTGCCGGCGAAGAGTTTAAGCAGCAGCGAACGGTGGACGACATCATCATGCAGTTGCTGGAATTGCAGGCAGATAAGCAAACGATTTTGGTAGGAGTAGGTGGTGGCGTAGTGACAGACATGGCTGGTTATGCCGCCAGCATTTACAAAAGGGGAATCAAGCTGGTTCTGGTACCCACTTCCATACTAGCCATGGTAGATGCTGCCGTGGGTGGCAAAAATGGAGTTGATGTCGGTCCCTTCAAAAATATGGTAGGTACCATTTACCAACCAGACCAATTGATTTTTGATTACAGTTTTCTGCACACACTTCCACACGAAGAATGGGTAAACGGTTTTGCAGAGATCATCAAACATGCCTGCATCAAGGATGCCGCCTTTTTTGATTTCCTGGCTACAAAGTCAATAACTGATTTTAAAGACAACCCCGCATTACTCGCCGAACTTCTCGAAAAAAATATTGCTATCAAAACAAACGTAGTTTTAAATGATGAGTTTGAAACCGGCGATAGGAAGCTGCTCAACTTTGGCCATACCATTGGCCACGCCATAGAAAATCTTTACAATTTGCCACATGGCCACGCAGTAAGCATCGGCATGGTAGCAGCTTGCAGCATTAGCGAGCAAATATGCAATTTTTCAGCCGATAGCAAGCAACGGATTATAGGGGTATTGCAGCAGTACCATCTGCCTGTGCACCTCAACTTTGATAAGGAAAGTGTTTGGGACTTGTTGTTAATGGATAAAAAAAGATCGAACAACAGCATGAGTTTTATCCTTCTAGAGGAAATAGGGAAGGCGGTAGTGACACCGATACCCCTGCCGCAGTTAAAAGATTTAATTGATCAATGCCTTTAGGCGACTTATAAGTTTATGAAAGTACAAATTGTTCCTTCCAACATACAAGGTGAAGTGATAGCGCCGGCATCTAAAAGTGCCATGCAGCGAGCCTGTGCGCTGGCGATGTTGCACACAGGCGATACCGTTATACACAATCCCGGGCAAAGCAACGATGACAAAGCCGCATTATTCATCATACAAAACCTGGGCGCCAAAATTGAAAACTTAGAAACAACTTCGATAAAAAT
>JANPJW010000453.1:0-3159 GCA_031425715.1 Chitinophagaceae bacterium
CATAAAGCACCGTTGATACATCATTCAGACAGAGGAGGGCAATATATTTACAAGGAGTACATTAACTTGCTGGAGGAGAATAAGTGTAAAATAAGTATGTGCAAGTCGTCACAGGACAATGCTTATGCTGAAAGAATAAACAGAACAATTAAAGAAGAATATTTGGATTATTGGAAGCCCTCAGATTTTAAGCAACTAAAAAAGGACACAAAACGAGCAGTAGAAAATTACAATAACAAAAGAATACACGACAATTTAGACAGGGTGAGACCTACAGCATTCGTTCAAAATTGGAAGAAACAGCAAAAGAAAGACAGAAAAACAATTATTATTTTTAACAACGAAACAGTATAAAACCTGTCAACGCTATTCAGGGATTTACATTCTATTGATTCGGGGGGGATGAATTTAACAGCCCCGATCAAATATCATGGCCAAAGTTGCATCATGGGTGGAAATCCGGAACACATGTTTATCCAACTAATCCTAAACAATATTAATTAGTTTTAGTAATTAATTTTCATCTTGAAATGGACTTAAACTACTTTCAGCAAAGCAAATACTCCCAGGGCTCATTTAAAGCTATTTTGAAGGATGGAGAAGAAACCTTAAGAGAGGTATCGTATTTAGAACTTTCGAAAATTTTAAGAGATATAGCCTTTGTACGACATCAAAGTGCAAACTATATTTCATTGTATGGGGGTGAGTTTAATTTCGAAGAAATGTTAACAGCTCCTTATTGGGACTATTTATTTTTAAGTGGTGATATTCAAAGCGCTGAGCTGGTTGATATTCAGGAGGGCTGCATGCTAATTATAGCGTTAATGCTCATGGAGGTTTATGATGATAATGGCTCCGCTTATATCTTTTCTAAGAATGTATTAGAACAAATTGATTTTGCTTTATCTCGGTTCAATCCAGTAGAGAAAAGGTTAATTCAAGTTAAGGAAAACATTACAGTGTTGCGATGTTTTATTGAGGATGAAAAAGTCTTGCGCAAAAATGCACCTGATAACGCTTCGTTAGAAAATGAATTAAGGGTTGAAAAATCAGCCGCATGGCTTTTTCGGGAGTTCGTCGAAAACTACTTTAAAAATACATACGAAGCCTTCGAAGTCGAAAGGCAAAAGTCAGATATCCGTATTAAAAACTTTGGACTTGACAAATGAAATATTTTTTAGAGGGGATCAGGTTATTGATTTTGATCTGTAATGTAAGGTGTTTACGAGGTTTCCACCGGATTGAATCATGAGCTTAAAAAGAGGTTAACATTTATTTATGTCAGATTTTTTTAAAAAGATAGACCCTGCTTCTCTTGGCGACGATTACGAACTTGTATTAGAGGAGTTTTATACGTTTCGTAATAACATGGAGAATTTTGTTCGCAATAATAATCTGGAATCGCATTGTTGCCCATGCTGTGGATATCCCACGCTTGAGGAAAAGGGAGGGTATGAAATTTGTGTAATTTGTAATTGGGAAGATGAAGATCAGGATGGCGAATCGGCAGACGAAATATGGGGCGGTGCCAATGGTAGTACATCGCTTACCGAGGCCCGGTACAATTTCAATAATAGTTTGCGCAGGTATGAGGCTAAAAACGGGAAAAAGAAAATCTTAGATCCTAAGGCAGTCTTGTTAATTGTATCCACTCTTAAAATTGAGGCTAATAATTTCTTTGAAAGTTTTTCTACTGATGAAGACTTTGAAAAATTTGTAGATGAAAATACTGTAGAAAACACAGAAGAATCTCCTTACCCATTTGAGGTTTTAACCAACTAATAAAAGAACCGCTCATGTACAAAGTGTATTGTACGCTGCCACTTGTAAATCCCTGAATAGTGTTGACAGGTTTTATAATATTTCTTTGTTACAAATAGTGACTGTTTTTCTATCTTTCTTTCTTGGATAAGCCCTTTTTCAACTCCATTAAAGCAGTTATTCAACCTGCTGCTTCCTGCCTTGCTCCAAGGCCGCCGGGCCGTGTATTTGCTTCCCGCATTGGCGGAACTGTATTCGCTTTTTGTTCTCATGGCTTTGCCATATGGTACATCCCGTCTTCGACGGAACCAAAGCGAATAAGGCTCCTTCACAAATACTGGTGAAATTGTTAGAGGGGCATCTCAACGATTTCCAATGCGATTATGATTCATCACCCCAAGCCCCATCCGACATCAAAAACCCGACATCATAAATCTCCCGATGGCTTTCGTGATCCTCCATCAAACCCTTTGCGGTCTTTGCCCCCTTTGCCCCTTTGCGTGAAATCAACATACTGGGATCACAAATCAGACATCATAAATCAAACATCATAAATCTTTAGTTCTCCTGTTTGGTCAAAATCTCTTTTTTCATTTTTTCCCAAAGGCCATCAAAGGTCTGGTGGTTTTCGTCTTTCCATTTACTACTGAAGCCTCGCATTTTTTCCTCCCGGTCTCCTTTGCTGAGGGCAAAAAAAGCAGTGATGGCTTCTTTATCATTGTCAAATGCTAATTGGTTGTACCATTCTTTTAGTTGCTGCTCTTTTTTGATATTGCTTTGAGCGATCTCAATTTCCATTTCTTCTCGAAGCATTACTTTTTCGTCGTAGCTGCCAGAGGGTAGGAGCGTCTTGGCTATTACCGGCATCAATTCTATCAGCATCAAAATAAACACAATAAGGTAATACCGAAATTGCAGGGCGGCGTTGTCTTTAAGCAAATTGCTCAGCGCTTCTATCCTCGTTAAAAAACCGTTGTTGAGGTAGTTGATGAAGTTGGCTTCTTCTGCTTTAATCTTGTTGTCAATATTCTTCAGGCCTGCATCTGCACTGTCTATTTTTGCCTGCTCGCTTTTTAGAAGCAACTGGTAAGCTTCATCCAGTTTTTGGTACTCTGTTCTTTTAGCAATTGCTATGTCTTTGATGCCCACCTTTCCTGTACCTCCACTGCCATCAGTTTCTTTTAAAAAATTATCCCGGGCTACGCTCACACCAGCAGAGCTATTGGCAATTTCTTTTTTGGCTACTTCTTTTTGCTGAATAAATTCTTGTTTCTGGCCTTTGTACAAACTATCCAATTCCTGTCGCTTCGTTATTTTCTTTTGCTCGTTGTCCAGCGACGTTTGCAATCTTATTTCTTTGTCAAACATATACAACACGGCAGGCTGCGCCATAAAAGT
>JANPJW010000454.1:0-12737 GCA_031425715.1 Chitinophagaceae bacterium
GCGAAAAAAAGCAAGCCGGCTTCTACTACAACAAATAGAGCTCAAAAAAAAATCATTACTTTTATCCAATTAAAAAAAATTAATGAAAACAAAAGAAGACATCGTAGACAATTGGTTACCCAGGTATACGGGAGAAAAACTAGAAAATTTTGGATCGTACATCCTGCTTACCAACTTTTCCAAGTATGTAAACATGTTTGCAGAGTGGAACAAAGTTCCTATCATAGGCTTAGACAGACCCATGCAGTGCGCTACGGCTGATAATATCACTATCATTAATTTTGGCATGGGCAGCCCCGGCGCTGCTACTATCATGGACCTGCTTACGGCCATCAAACCCAAAGCCGTTCTCTTTTTGGGTAAATGTGGAGGATTGAAGAAACGCAACAAACTGGGAGATCTTATTTTACCCATTGCTGCCATCAGAGGCGAGGGAACAAGTAACGATTACCTGCCGGCAGAAGTTCCCGCCTTGCCGGCATTTGCGCTGCAAAAAGCCATTAGTACTACCATTAGAGATTACGAGTGCGATTACTGGACCGGCGTGTGTTACACCACCAATCGCAGGGTTTGGGAGCATGATGAAGTTTTTAAAGAATACCTCACCAAAGTAAGGGCTTATGCTATTGACATGGAAACAGCCACAATATTTACCGTTGGGTTCTACAATAAAATTCCCACGGGTGCCTTGCTGCTCGTGAGCGATAGCCCCATGGTGCCGGAAGGGGTAAAAACAGAGGCCAGCGATCTGAATGTTACCTTACAATTTGTAGAAAACCATTTAAAAATTGGCATAGATTCTCTTAAGCAGCTCATCAATGATGGAATGACGGTGAGACATCTCAAATTTTAGTACATGGTTTACCGGCCTTACTCTTTACAGCCTCAGCTAAACCTCTGCACATGATGGAGGATACTCATGCTTTTAGCAAAAGCCAGCCTGAACCGGATGTATTGCTACAGGTAAAAGATTTATCCATCAGTTTTAAACAAGAGGATGCCATAGTGCCTGTGGTAAAAAACATTTCATTCGATGTACATCCCGGCAAACTAACAGCCATTGTGGGTGAGAGTGGCTCTGGTAAATCTGTAACTGCCTTATCATTGCTGCAGCTTTTGCCTGCGGCTGCAAAAGTGACCGGGCAACTGCTGTTTCATGCAGGTGATGGCACAAACAAAGACCTGGTAACAACGTCCTTTGCCGGTATACGGAAAATTCGAGGCAACGATATAGCCATGATCTTCCAGGAACCAATGACCTCCCTGAACCCGGTATTTACTTGCGGCTCGCAGGTAATGGAAAGCCTTGTATTGCATAAAAGAATAAGCCGCAAAGAGGCAAGACAAAAAACAATTGAATTGTTTGAGCAGGTAGAACTGCCGCAGCCAGCTGCTATGCTTCACCGTTACCCACACCAAATAAGTGGTGGACAAAAACAACGGGTGATGATAGCAATGGCCATGAGTTGCTCACCTACCCTGCTTATAGCCGATGAACCTACGACTGCCCTTGATGTAAGAGTACAGAAAAATATTTTACAGCTTCTTAAAAAATTGCAGGTACAGCAAAAAATGTCTGTACTATTTATTACCCACGACCTTGGGCTGGTAGCAGCTTTTGCAGATGAAGTACTGGTAATGCACAAGGGCATTATTGTAGAACAGGGCAATACCGATCAGGTTCTCAGGCATGCACAACATGCCTATACGAAAGCCCTGCTGGCGTGCAAACCAAACAAGGAAAGCAAAGGAAAAAGATTGCCCGTGGTAGCAGATTTTATAAACAACGATCTTGCTGCAGTTACCGCAACTATGGTTGCGGATAATTCACTTGCAACACCCACCCTTGGCGACTTACCAGTGTTAAGGGTAGAAAATTTAAAAGTTTTCTTTCCGGCAGAAAAAAATATGTGGGGCCGGCCCGTTTCTTTTTACAAAGCCGTAGATGATGTGAGTTTTGCTGTGCATGAGGGAGAAACTATTGGCCTCGTGGGCGAGAGCGGGTGTGGCAAAACCACCCTGGGCCGCAGCATCCTTCAACTAGTAAAACCTACTTCAGGCAAAATATGGTTGCACTCGCAGGAGATACAGAACATCGATGCCGCCGCTATGCGGCATCTGAGAAAAGATCTTCAAATCGTTTTCCAGGATCCTTACGGCTCATTGAATCCCCGCATTACCATTGGCGACGCCATATTGGAACCATTAATGGTGCACAAAATGCACCCCAGCAAAAAAGCAGGTAAAGAAAAAGTGATGGAACTGCTGCAACAGGTAAACATGAGTGCAGATGTGTACAACCGCTATCCACACCAGTTTAGCGGCGGGCAAAGGCAGCGTATTTGCATTGCACGGGCATTGGGCCTGGAACCTTCCTTCTTAATTTTTGATGAATCTGTGTCTGCGCTGGATGTGAGCGTGCAAGCCCAGGTACTGAATCTTATCAACGAGTTGAAACAACAATACCGTTTTACTTCTATTTTTATTTCTCATGACCTGTCGGTGGTGCATTACATCAGCGACAGAATTTTGGTAATGAATAAAGGAAAAATTGTAGAGCAAGGTACTGCCAGCAACATAATGGAAAATCCACAGGAAGATTATACCAGGGCACTCATAGATGCCATCCCCTAAAGTTACTTTCGGGAAAACCACTACTCATCCTCGCCCAAATATTTATTGTAGAAATAATCCCCTTCTGTTTTAAAAAAGTTTTTGCCGCTATTGTAATAGGGAAAAATAAGTTTTTTAAGTTGCTCGCTCAGTTGCTCATCCACGGTTGCTGTAGGCAACAGTTTTTTATCTGTAAGGCGCACAAATTTATCATTACTGCTCAGCTTCGTTTCATCTAAAGGCTGCAAGCCACTGATCCCAATTTTCCAATCATCTGTTTGCTTACCCCGGTATTTGAAAAAATATAGATGACCGCTTTCATTTTTAATATTGGTTACTATTTTTTTTATAAATACAATAGAATCCATAGTTGCATTTTGGTTTTGCATTACCAGGAAGCTACGGGCAAGATCCAGTTGAGTGCTGAATTTCTTAGGAAATTTATTTAACTTTTCAGCCCTCTCCAATTGCCTGTATAAAATACCCCGATATTTATCTTCGGCAGCTAGCAATTGGAAGATGCTGTCTGGAACTATTTTGTTATTTCTTAAAAGCAGTGCGGCAATATTTATTCTTAATACATCATCCTTGCTTTTTAAAAGCCTTTCAAAAAATGTAGGAATGTTTTTATTGCTTTCGTAAAAAGGCATTAGCAAAACGGCGTAGTTGTTCAGCGAATAGCCGCTGGCGCTGCCACTATATACTTCCACAACATCATTCTCATCAGCTAAATCTTTTTTATTGTTGGCCTCCATTATCTTTTCCTCTTTTGCCTGCTGTTTTTTCCATGCCACTTTAGCATCTATAAAAATACCGGGGAAATATGCAGCATAGTCTGCACCCTTTACATAACCACTGTCTACCAGGCTTACCAATAAGTTACTAATGTTTTCTTTATAGTCTGCCAAGGAAGATAACTGAAGCAATTGTGGAAATAAGAGTTTGCTCAGAGCCAGGCTATCTGACAGGATATCAAAAAATAAATCATACTCGCTTTCGTTTTCAAAAACAGGAGGGTCTGCCAATACCAGTTCCTTTAAAACCAAAAACGAAGTAGTGGTTTTAAGCCGGGCTAAGCTCATGATGACTTCATTCTGAAACAAACTGGTATCTGCGGTTTGCTCATAAATTTTACTGAGATAGCGAGGTATTTCTTTGTTGACAGAGTCTTTTATAAAACCGAGTTCAGCAATGAGCTTCATTTTGGAATCAAAATAATATTTGTTTGTTACAGAGAGGCGATTGATAGATTGAAAAAGGCCAGCTGCGCCCTCGCCGCCAAAATATACATTACTGATGCTCTGCCTCGCCCTCTTTTGCACCAGGCTATCTGTACTAAAAAGGTCTGCAAAAAAACCAGGTAGTTTGCTTGCCATCATATTTTCTGCCTTCACATTTTTGTGTACGGTTAAACCGTCAAACATCTGCGTAAGAAAAGCGCTGTTTGAAGCAAACGTATCGGTAATGGCCGACAAGGTATACATATACCTGCCCTTTAACATAAGCAGGTGATCAACTGCCCGGGACGAACCCGTATCTCTTACCTGGAACCGATAGCCTTTGCTTCCGTCCTCATTGTAAAACCATTTTTTGTGATGTAAAAGCATATCATCCTTGTTCAAATAATCCGCTATTTCATTCTCCCAGAATTTAGCCGAATCTCTTATAAAAAAATAGGTTGGATATTCCTGCATTTGCAACGACACCATTTCGCCGGTAGCCTTGCTGGCAAACACCCCATTTTTTAATTTTTTCCAGTAACTGATGTAACCAGATGCGTTGTTGCCATCGGCAGCATCATCTGCAGTTTTTTCTACGATGGCCCTTATGCCATTGTCAATTTCGGGCAACACGGGGCTAAAGGTTTTAATCAACAAAAAGCTATCCTCGTATGCCTGTGGGGCCGGGTAAATGAACGGAGTAAAGCGAAAACTTTTCAAAAAATTATTGTTGCTCGAAGCATTGCGGCTGCGATGCGCCAGCACATAATATTGCGCCCCCTTTATGATATGAGCTGCATTAACAAAATCGCCATTTTTCAACTTATGCTGTACCAGCAATGCAGGATAACCATTGATGATGCTGTACCTGCGACTGAGCTGCTTTTCAAAATTTTCGCTACCCCCAAAGGAGGTTTCCACCAATGCAAGGTCAAAGCTATCTGCTTCTAAAAAATGCTGGTTGTGCACTCCCGTTCTCAAAACAAGGTACGCATCGCCATTCATCTTATCGGTGGCTTCGTACTCCCAGCGTTGATCGTTTGCAGGGTTGTAAAAAACATGAGGCTCCTGCGGCAGCCAAATGCTAAAGCCACCCTCAGCGGGGGTGTAGGTGCAAGGCTTTGCTACAGACGGCTTCATTTGGATGGAATTAAAAAAACTACCCGCTTCAGGTCCTTTTACATAATCGCCCTTACCACTCATTTTAAAAATGATGACTTCAAAAGGGGTGATATAAATTTGGTAACGCTGTAAATCGCCGCGGCGTGTGCGATTGCTGATATCGTAGCCAGGATAACCGTTTCTCTCAACATCCTGCTTTTGCAAAATAGTGCCGGGAATGTATTCGTACAAAAGACTGTCTATCTTTTTTTGTACAACTCCCGGCTGAGATATAAAGGAGGCGTAAGTTTTAATTCGGCTTACCAAATAGTAGGCACCATTGCTCATATCAGCATACTGACTGCGGTCCATTTGCTGGTAACTATCTTTAAGAGAATACAGCGGGCCGGGTACATCCACTGAATAAAATAAATCTTCAGACTGCTGTTTGCTAAACTTGACTGGCACTTTCAATTTATTGATCGTTTCTTTTTGAGCCGCATCCCTGTCCGCCATTTTTACAGCACGCAGCCGGTAACCTTTTTGTCTCAGCAAGGCTATGACGCCTCGTTCGCCGGGCAAATGTGCGGCACCCACACCTGCAAATAGTGCCTTATGCTGTATGATGCTGTCAATGGCATTGGCCTGTATTTCATTTCGTCTATACAGGAATTTTTCTCTAAACGCAGCCGATTTTTCCATCAAATTGTCAATGGAATCCATGAGATCAAGATCGCCATATCTGTAAGCCTGCTGCAATTTTTTCAGGAGGGAGCTGGTGGTTTCACCGTCAAGGTCCACGCTTTTTCTCTTTTTCTCTACGGCCATATCCCGGTAGGCCTCCATCACTAACTTTTGGCTCTCGTAATAGTCTTCCACGCCTGCAGCTTCTTTACCCAACTTTCTACCTGCCTGGAAAATATAAAGGTCAAGAAAGGTATCTTCCTCAAAATCATCCCGGGTTTTATAAGAACGATACAACAGGCTGTTTACTGCCAGCGGCTCCGTACTCAGTGCAGACTTTAGTTCATTCTCATAATTGCCAATGCGAAAAGTAGATTCTGAAATATAATCGTTGCCTGCAGGTTGAGTAAAGGCCGCATAATTTTCGTTTAGCTCATCGAGTTTCACCATTTGCCCCTGCCAAAGGTTTGGGTTTAGTTCCAGCGCCACTGCATCTACCTTCCTTAAGGCATAGTAAAAAGAATCGCTTAAATGAAAGGCCAGTTTGCTGCTTACGTGCATGGTGCCAAAAACGTAGGAAGGCTTTGTGAGGCCGTTGCCAGAAATCTCCCAAAGCAGGCCCTGGTATTTTTTAGCAGGAACAGACGTGGGTTGGGCGTAACCATAGTAACTAAAACAACATAAAAGAGGTAAGATTCTCCAAAAATTTATCATATAAAATACAGGAGCCTAAGCTGCTGTATAAAGTTGCATATATAAAACCATAACTTCAAAAAATAAGCAGGACCGTACTAACTGGTAGCGGTTGCAAATCCCCACAGGCCTTGGTTGAAATGCCTGTATGCCTTCTGCATCAGAAATAATTGAACGCAATTCTCTATTAAAACACTATCTTCGCCCACTTTAAAATCATGCCGTAACATGATAAGCGCCTTTCTCTTATAACCGCAAGGCTTACTATCTCTGTGAGTTAACACAGTCTCCGGCATGTGATAAATAGTTAAAACTTTAGAACTTTATTGCATGAATCTACCGCACAGCGTACTACTTTCCACCGCTTTCCCGGGAGATGCATATCACCAAAAACAACATAAATAGTTCCTGATGAAATTATCTCAATTTAGATTTGACCTACCCCTGAACCTCATTGCCCAGCATCCAACCAAGAAAAGAGAAGAGAGCCGCATGATGGTGATTGACCGCAAAACCGGCAACATCGAAAATCGTACTTTTCGGGACATCATGGATTATTTCGATGATAAGGATGTGTTCGTGGTAAACAATACCAAGGTTTTTCCAGCCCGTATGTATGGCCGCAAAGAAAAAACAGGTGCTAAGATTGAAGTATTTCTTTTAAGAGAATTGAATAAAACCAACAAGCTTTGGGATGTAATTGTAGACCCGGCCCGTAAAATAAGGGTAGGAAATAAATTATACTTCGGCGAAAGTGATGAGTTGGTAGCAGAAGTAATAGACAATACCACCAGCCGTGGGCGTACCATTCGTTTTTTATGGGATGGTACAGACGAAGAATTTCGCCAGATGCTGGATATCATGGGAGAAACACCGCTGCCAAAATACATTAAGAGAAAACCCGAAGAGGAAGATAAAGAACGCTACCAAACTGTATATGCCAAACATGAAGGTGCCGTAGCTGCTCCTACCGCAGGTTTGCATTTTAGCAAAGAACTCATTAAGAGGCTGGAGATCCAGGGTGTTCGTTTTGCAGAAGTAACCTTGCATACAGGCCTTGGCACTTTTCGCCCAATTGAAGTAGAAGATTTAAGCAAACATAAAATGGATGCTGAGTACTACAACATCAACGAAACGGCCTGCAACATTGTAAACAAGGCTAAGGAAGGTGGTCATCGTATTTGCTCTATTGGTACCACTACCATGCGTGCCATGGAAACTTCTTACACTGCGCAAAAAATGTTGAAGCCGAGCGAAGGGTGGACCAACCATTTTATACATCCTCCTTACAACTTTAATATCGCTGATTCTTTGGTTACTAACTTTCACCTGCCAAAAACAAGTTTACTCATCATGGCTTGTGCCTTTGCAGGTTATGACCTTATGATGGAAGCGTATAAAAAAGCCATAAAGGATAAGTACCGTTTCTTTAGCTACGGCGATTCTATGATCATTCTTTAAGAGATATAGTTGACTTGAAAGAACTCCCCTGGTGGGAGTTTTTTTATGCCCGTAACCCAGCGTTTTACGGGTTGAGAAAGTTAGAGACGAGACATAAAGGCAAAAAAAAGGGGCGATGATAGAAATCAAAGCCCGTATTAATCCAATATCCTATGAAAAACCAATGTATTAACGCACACAGAGTAGGCTTATTGTGTAAACGGGATTTATTTATAACAAAAAGCCCAAAATAAATCGGGCTCTGGCTAAGATGCTGTCGTTAAACAGCCACTATTGGTGATGTGCTAAATTAATCGAGGCCAAACAAACCCTTGTTCAACAATTGCAAGGTTTGAAGTTTATAGCTCCCCGGAATCAACAATGAAATATTGTGCCGGCTACCCCCATAGCTTATCATTCGCACCGGTATTGCTTTTATAGACTCAAAAAGGTGAAAAATAACTTCGGGTGTCTCCGTTATTTCGTTACCTACAATAGATATAATGGTATGCCCCGTATCTACTTCAACAGTACCGTAAGCCTCCAGTTCCTTGGTAATTTCGTTTAAGAACTGGTCATTATCGATTGTAACAGACACAGCTACCTCGGAAGTTGTGATCATGTCTATAGAAGTACGGTATTTCTCAAATACCTCGAACACTTTTCTTAAAAATCCGTAAGCCAGCAGCATCCTGCTGCTTTTTATTTTTATGGCTGTAATGTTATCCTTGGCAGCAACCGCTTTCACACCATTGCTTCCCGCATCTTCGGTTATCAGGGTTCCTTTTGCCGAAGGCTCCATAGTATTCAATAATCTCACTGGCACATTGTACAACTGGGCGGGCCATATGCTGGCAGGATGTAAAATTTTTGCACCAAAATACGCTAGCTCGGCAGCCTCCTCAAAACTCAATTGCTCAATGGCCCTGGTGCTTTTAACCACCCGGGGATCGTTGTTGTGCATGCCATCTATGTCTGTCCATATTTCGCAAACGCTGGCGTTGATGGCGGCCGCTATGAGGGAGGCGCTGTAATCGCTGCCGCCTCTTTTAAGATTATCTACTTCACCTTTTGCATTTCGAGTGATATAACCCTGGGTTACAAATATGCTTACCTCAGGATTCTTCCTGAGTATTTGAGAAAGTTTTACTTTAATGGTTCCTACCTGCGGTTCGTCCTGGTTGTCCAGGCTCATAAAGTCAAGGGCCGGGATGAGTCGGTGCTCCATTTTTTGTTCTTCCAGGTGAAGGCAAAAAAGTTTGGTACTCAGCAATTCTCCCTGTGCAAGGATATCTTTATTTAAAGCTTCGCTGAAAGATATTTTTAGAATAATGCTTAGAAATTCAAAATGCTCGGAAAGCACTTTCCTGGCTTTTGCCAGCAACGTATCATCGGTTAGCAGCTCATCTACAAAATGCTGGTAGCTAGTTTCCAGGGCATCTATTTTTTCCTGGGCTGTGGCCCTGTCATTGGCAGCAAGCAAATTACTAATTTCTACCAATGCATTGGTGGTGCCACTCAGTGCCGACAAAATAACAATCTTGGGTTCCTCACTGGACCCTATCAGTTGGGCAACTTCCTTCATCCGCTGTGGCTTGCCAACACTGGTACCACCAAATTTCATCACTTTCATTATGCTGTGCCCAGGTCTTTAATTTCCGGGACTGCAAATATATTGCAAGTAAACCTGAGAACGAATAATTGTCAGTTGGCGATCGTTTTTACCAACACTGGGTTTGCAGCACTACCAATATCATATAGCATGATGCCTGTACTTACAAAACAAATCAGGTGGTTATTGTAAACAATGGCGTCTTTAAAATAGGCACCTGTTAAGGTTTTTGTTATAACCGGGTTAGCAGGATCTCCTACATTTACCACCCTTAAACCATCGTTGTTACAGCAGATGTAAAGCGTATTTCCATTTAAAGCCAACCCTTCAGGATTGCTCATGGGTAAGGTTCTGATGAGCAGAGGGGTAAAAATATTTTTGATGTTGTGAACGTACAGGCCGCTTTCTGCAGGGCCACAGGATGAGCTACCCTTCAAGGTTACAAAGGCAATTGAATCATTTGCCACCACAGGGTCGCAACTTCTTGCATGCCGGGCTTCACTTATTTTAGATGGCATTGAGGGAGTATCCAGAGAATAAATATACAGGCCGGTGCGGGTGCCAATGAAAAGCCTGTTATTGAAAGGATAAATGGTCTCTATATCAAAATTTATGGCAGATGTGCCGGTCTTTATAGGGTTGGCGCCATTGCTGATATCATAAGAATACAAAAAATGGTCGTCCACTGCATACAAATAGTTACCAACTATGGTAAACCTGGAAAGAGACCCGCCTACACCGGTGGCAGAAGAAACACTGTTCATATCCTTTTCGCAGGAAGCTAGCAGCAGCAGCAGTAGAGAAACGAAAATGGTAAGTCTGTTTAAAAAATATTTCATGCGTATGCTTTTAATTAATTTCTATAACAACTGTTTTTTACTGAATCCATTCTCCAACCCGTAACCACGCTGTCGTAGCGTGGGCATTCATAGTAGCCGGCTTGTGGTGGTTGGCTAAAATAATAAGCCGTGTTACCTTCGGGGAAGGCCCCTGCAACTCTCTTTATTTCCCTGATGTTATTCACATCTGAAAGATCGATCACCACCAGGTCGTCATAACTGTTGCTGTATAAAAAATTATTTTTTATAGAAATCTGGTTGCAGCCATTGATGGTGAGGAAGCCAACCCGCCTGGCATTGGCAGGCACAGTGTTGTCTATCACATGTATGCCTCTACCATTTTCTACCTGGTAAATCAGGTTATCTTTTGCATAAATATTACCGGCCCTTAGCACGGGTTGCGGAGTGGGACTGTAAATAATTTGTTTGGCAGTAGCTATGGAAGCATAAACTGGTTTGTAACCCCAAACCGTTGCAAGAGCGGAACCAGGGTTACGGGGATCAACTTTTTGCCAGCAGGAAGAAAGCAGCATTGCGAGGAAGATTGTACAAAAAAATCTCATCTGTTAGTTTTCTTAGCAGAGTAGATTAAAATGCAATGTGCTGCATTGGATGGCAGAAACCCATTAAAACGCTATCCTCAATTCAGCCCCTAGTTTTTTCAGGTCGTCTACCACGGAGTTCAGCAGTGGTATGCCCTGTGCATGACGGGCTTTTTCCATGGCTGCTTCCGGTTCTCCGGGTATTATTACCGGCCCGGCACCTTCCACGGTTTGCGCTGTTTTAAAGCGGTGTATCCACTGATCCATATTTGTTTTAAAATCTTCGGCAGGTCTAAACGCATCGATTCTCATAGCCCCAAAAAAATGCCCGATTCCTTTGCCGGGCATATTCTCCGGCATGGCAATGTATGCCGGGAAGGGCGGCACCCATGGGCCATAGTTGGCACCGCTTAGTATGGCTGAAAAAATATCTACAATGCTGCCCAGCATATAACCCTTGTGGCTACCATGCTCACGATCGCCCCCAAGCGGCAACAGTGCTCCTCCCTGTTTAAGTGCTGCTGCATTGGTGCTGGAGTGGCCGTCGCTGGTTTGCACCCAGCCTTCTGGGGTAGGCTCGCTTTTTCTTTGCAAAATTTCCAGTTTGCCGTTTGAGGCTGTGGTGGTAGCAAAATCTGCTACAAAGGGAGGTTCGCTGCCGGCGGGAATGGCCACAGCAATAGGGTTGGTTCCTAAAAGTTTTTCTGTAGAAAATGTTGGTGCTACAAGCGCTGAGGCATTGGTCATGGAAATACCTATCATATCGTGTGGCAGGGCCATCATAGCATGGTAACCTGCAATGCCAAAATGATTGCTGTTTTGTACACTTACCCAACCTGTGCCCACCAATTTTGCCTTGTCAATAGCTACTTGCATAGCAGCAGGCGCCACCACCAGGCCAAGGCCGCTATCGCCATCTACCACTGCTGTGCTTGGAGTTTCATGTAGCATGTTAATGGCAGGTTTAGCATTGATTCTTCCGGCTTCCCACAATCTCACATACCCGCCCAGGCGTGCCACACCATGACTATCCACGCCACGCAAGTCTGCACTAAGTAAAACGGTGGTGGCGGTATGGGCGTCTTTTTCGGAACAACCTATCTTTAAAAAAATAGCATTGGTGAATTTGAATAATTGCTCGTAGGGAAATAGCTGTTGCATGCGCAAATATAAGACAGATAGAATGGAGGATAAAGAAGGACAAATGAGTAGAGATAAAAGGGAAATTTTTACAAAAAATAAATGTCGATTTCACTTTAAAAAAATTTGCAATGAATAAATTAATGCATAATCCTATCATTGGTTTATTCATTTTGATTCGTGTTCCTATCTTTCTTAAATTTGCCACCCTTACAACCATTTACCATTGACAGCTTACATGCTGTTGTGACAGGCATTGACCATTGTAAATCATCTGCAAATAAAATACACATTCTATGGGAAGGATATTTGAAGTAAGAAAAAGTTCCATGTTTGCCCGCTGGGATAAAATGGCTAAAAACTTTACCCGCATCGGACAAGAAATTGCCCTTGCGGTAAAAGCCAGCGGACCAGATCCGGATAATAACCCGGCACTTAGAAGATGTTACCTGAATGCCCGTGCATGTGGCATGCCCAAGGATCGGGTAGAAGCTGCCATTAAAAGGGCTATGGGCAAAGACACCAGTAATTATGAAGAAATATTGTACGAGGGTTATGCCCCACATGGCGTAGCAGTGATGGTGGAAACTGCCACTGATAACTCTACCCGTACCGTAGCCAATGTAAGAATGCATTTCACCAAGGGTCATGGTTCTTTGGGCACCAGCGGAAGTGTAGCTTTTGGCTTTAACCACATGGCAGAATTTAAAATAAAAGGTGCCGGGCAAAATGCAGATGACCTGGAACTGGAACTGATTGATTTTGGATTGGAAGAAATTGGGGAAGATGCAGACGGCAATATTGTAATTCGCACGCCTTTTAATGAATATGGTAACATGGCAAAGGCGCTTGA
>JANPJW010000455.1:0-14741 GCA_031425715.1 Chitinophagaceae bacterium
ATTTGTTTTTAGCCACTAAACCCATTGCAAAAAACTGCTGCTTTAGTGCTATCCAATCCAGTGGCTTTTTGAACTTTAGGTCATCCCCGCTTCCGATATGCTCAAAGTCAAATGCTCCGTTCTCATTATAAGTAATATGAGTTTGGGTAAGTTCATATTTATGGTCTTTTTCTACCTGCTCTGCTTCCACTTGCCAGAGAAAGTTAACTGTATTTTGAGTAAACAACTGGGGCACTCCGGTGAATGAAATATTGAGGTCTATCATATAATCCTTAGGCCGGATTACATACTGGTGCACCAACTGCTTTCCAGAAGAATCTTTGGAACTAAATACAATACTCTGCGATTTATCAGGGTTGAGTACTAATGGCTGCGCAGTAAAAAATAACTCGTCTGTTTGAGCAGTCCTGTTATTGGCAGCATTTACACTATAAGAAAATTTATTAAACTCACCTTGCTGTAGCACCACCTGGCTCCCATCGGCTTTCTTAAATTTATTGAGAACAACCTTTACAGGCTGGGCACCTTTAGTGGAAAAAGTAACGGACATCACCTCATTTTTCACCTCTATAAATTGCGCTGAAGTTACGCCTGGTTCAAAACCAATTTCCTGCTGTTTCGCCAATCTTTGAGAATCAACTTTTGCTAAATCTAGTTTTACGGCATTGGTATCTACCGGGGGCTTCAGTGCTGCAATTGAATCTGCAATACGATTTTGTTCGCCTTCATAAGCAAGCCTGCTCTTGCTATTGATAACAAACATTGTAATTAGCAAAACTGCAATTAAGCCAAATCCAATGACGGTATTTCTATCCATTCCCATACTGTTAAATTTTGAGGTGGCAAAGGTAATTAAGTTTCGCCCCTGCCACGTGTATAAAAAATAAATGCCCTCAAGTAAGGGCATTTATTATACAAACGGTTGTTGTTGACTATTTTTTGGTGGCTGTTGCAGATTTTGCAGCAGTTGCTTCTTCTTGTTTCAACTGACGGGTCATTGTTACCGAAGCAATCGGTATACGGGGGGAGTTCATAATTTCCATGTTCTCTGCAACTATATCCTGAACCCTAAGATTCTCATTTAGCTGAAGGGCAGAAATATCAACATTGATAAATTCCTTCAGGTACTTAGGCAAAGTTTTTACTTTTACAGATTTCATTTTCGTTACAAGCTTACCACCGGCTTTTACACCTACTGCGGTTCCTGTGTATTTTAGTGGCAGAGATGCTACTACCTTCTTGTCTTCAACTAACTCCAGGAAATCAACATGAATCAGGGAGTCACTTACTTTATCAAACTGAAGATCCTTCAGGATGCAGCGATGGGCTGTACCATCCACGTTTACTTCGGCAACCATGAACTCTGAGGTGTAAACGATGCTCTTAAATGCAGATGCAGGTGCTGAAAAACTGATCTCAGATTTACCACCGTAAATTACAGCTGGCACAAGTTGCTGAGAGCGAAGTAGGCGGGTGGCTTTTTTTCCGCTTTCGGTCCTCAGTTGTCCTTCGATTGTAATTGTTTTCATTATTAAAAATTTTTTTATGAGGCGCAAAGGTAGGGGATTTCGTTAAACTTAAACCGGGTTTTTAAAAGTGGAAACCCATTTAGGCAAACGCCCGGTTTATCTATATCCCTTTGCCCAACCTGGCCCGCCCCCTGATAAACAAACTGTTTATGCTCTTGTTTTCGTAGGCATTTCGAATCGTTACCGCAAAGAGTTCATCGGTAGACAGAACCTTTATCTTATCACACAATGGCTTTACGGGAATGGTATCGCAAACAACCAACTCGTTCAACACACTATTTTGTATATTTTCATATGCTTTTCCACTCAAAACCGGGTGAGTACAAAAAGCACGTACACTCCTTGCACCCTTTTCCATCATCAGGCCAGCACTTTTAGTGAGGGTTCCGCCGGTATCACATATATCATCTATCAGTACGATGTCCCTGTTATTTACATCCCCAATTACCACCATGCTGGCAATTTCATTCGCTCTTTTCCGATGCTTATCACAAATAACCATTTCGCATTCAAAAAAAGAAGCTACCTCCCTTATGCGATTTGCACTCCCTACATCCGGTGCTGCAAAAGTCAGGTTTTCAAGCTGTAGACTTTCAATATAAGGGATAAATATGGCGGAAGAATCCAGGTGGTCTACTGGGATATCAAAGTAACCCTGTATTTGTGGTGCATGCAGATCCATGGTGATAATCCTGTCTGCACCAGCTGCCGTAAGCATATTGGCAACCAATTTACTGCCGATGGCTACCCTTGGTCTGTCTTTTCGATCCTGTCGGGCGTAACCGTAATAAGGCATTACCACAATAACCTTGTAGGCAGAAGCTCTCTTTGCGGCATCAATCATCAACAATAGCTCCATCAAATTATCAGAGGGGGCAAAGGTGCTTTGTATGAGAAACACGGATTTGCCTCGAATACTCTCTTTAAATTCCACCCCTATTTCACCGTCGCTAAAGGTTTGTATATTTACTTTACCGAGCGGCTCTCCAAATTTTTTTGCTATTTTTTCCGCAAGGTACCGGGAACCTGTGCCAGAGAATATTTTCACATTCGAAATCATGAAAGATAGTATTGGTTGAAAGATTTGCGAAAGTACAGTTTAGTTTAGGTGAATTAAAATTTCATTTATGGAAATTTCAAAAAACGAATCTAACCCAATTAAGAGCTGGGCTGTAGATGACCGGCCACGAGAGAAAATGCAAGCAAAGGGAGCCGCAGCCCTCAGTAATTCAGAACTTTTAGGCATACTTATCAATAACGGTAACAAAGAAAAGTCTGCCTTGCAAATAGCTAAGGATATATTAATGCTCGGTAATAATAACCTCGACGAGCTGGGAAAACTAAGTTTAAAAGATTTGCAGAAAGTAAAGGGTATTGGAATTGCCAAAGCCATCACTATAGCCGCAGCCATGGAGCTCGGCAGAAGGAGGATGAACAGCGACTTTCTTAATAAAACAGTTGTAAGATCCAGTGGAGAAATAGCGAGCTATTTAAAGACAGTGCTGAAAGACCACCCACACGAAGTTTTTGCAGTACTTTTCCTCAACAGGGCTAACAAGATTTTACATTTTGAAATTGTAAGCTCTGGTGGATTGACTGGCACGGTGGCCGATCCCCGAATTATTTTGAAGAAGGCTCTGGAGACAGGAGCCACATCCATCGTCTTGAGCCACAATCACCCTTCAGGTAGTCTCAAACCAAGCCGTGCAGATGAGGAACTGACGCAAAAAATAAGACAAGCCGCCATGTATTTAGATATCAAAGTCCTGGATCACATTATTGTGAGTGATGAGGGTTACTTCAGCTTTGCAGACGAAGGATTGATTTAAGCAATCATTTCGAATTCAGGAGATCGAAGAACAAGCTCAGATTTTGTTCTATGTTTTCTTTGCTGGTATTGTTCAACAGCTTAAGGGCCTCTGCTTCTGCGGAAAATTGCTTTTTTAAAGCTCCAAGATTCTGCTTAATTTTTGTAAACTTTTTATCTCCCGCCGTAAGATAATAGTAGTCGCTTATAATCTGAAACTCCATTACATTGTTTTGAGCAATATCCATGGTGGCCCTTTGCATTTCTGCATTGTAGCCTTTGTAAAGACCAAACTTAGGTCCCATAGCTAATCTTTCCAGGTACATTTTCTTACCGGGCTCAATTTTACTTGCATTTATGAAAGTTGTAGGGCTGGTAAACCGTTTGTCGCTGTCTATCTTCACTACAAATGAATCCAATTCGTCCATACCCAGGGTTATTATTCTGATCTTATCCTCCTGCATCACACTTACATCCTGCGTATAGGCATCAAAAACCAAAGGCATGTTCACTCCATAACCCAAAGTAGTAAATAGATCAGACACGTTGGCACCCTTCAAGATATAGGAGTTACCCCTTACTTTATAGTTCCCAATTTGCCTAAACTCTTCCTCATAATACTGGCTGGAAGCTCTGGAGCCCATGGTAATGTGAAACACCGGAATATTTTGCGAAAAGGAACTGATTGTAAAGAAAGATAGAATAGCAAAAGTCAGGTTAAACCGAAGAAAGATAGATGTTATCATGGGCATCAATTTATGAGGACTGTAATAAGACACATATTGCTTTATGCTAAGCCTCTGCTGTAGGGCCACCAAAGTTGAAAGGTATCTCTACGGCCTCCATATCCTGTATGGTTCCATTGGCTGCTTCAAATTTCTGTACGTTCTCCATCATGGCCTTCATAAATCGCTTTGCGTGAAAAGGAGTTAAAATAATGCGACTTTTTACTTTGCTTTTCGGAGCACCAGGCATCACATTCACAAAATCGATCACAAATTCTGCATGGCTGTGAGTAATTATAGCAAGGTTAGCATAAGAACCCTCTGACACTTCTTCGGAAATTTCAATATTTAATTGGTTGGTTGGTTGCAAATCTGACATAATATCTATCGATTAGTTTAGAGTTTAATATTAACAGGATTTGAATGCAAATTACATGAATTGCTGAATAGAAAATCTATATAACTTTTCTTGAGACCTGTTTACATTTTTTTACACAGACAAAAAAACAAGGTTGCCATACTATGGCAACCTTGTAGTAAGGATTTGATAAAAAACTTGTTATGGTCTTGGACCCACGTATTTAAACGTTGCTACAATCCTCTGATCAGGCCTGCCTGTTTGTTTCAATAGATAATCTGCGTAAATATTGTGTGTAGCAGGATCAAAATAATTAGTATTTGCAGGAGCACTTGGATTCAGTACGAACACCCTGTTTCTTGCATCAGGCGGAGTTGTATTTACAACACTTGTGAGTTTATTAGTAGCGTTATCAAAAGTAAACCTCGGTGAAGTTGCACCAAAACCGGTTTCTCCGCCTGTTGAACTAAACGCAACCTGTATAAAAGTGCCAAACCCATACTCATCGAACATGTCTACCGCAGTACCACTTGTTGTAATCATGAAAATGCTTGTTTTATCCGCATTCGAACCCCAAGTATATGTAGGACCATCTGCAATACCATATGCTCCCCAACCAGTGGTAGTAAGGGTCAATTCATAGTTGCCGTCATAGTCATTTTTTGCACCTAGCAATGTATAAAATGTACTAAAGTTTTGAGCGATTCCGTAGCCTGAAGGCGAAATGTTGGCAATTTTGAAAGCAAGACCGTATTGTGTGGAAGGATCAAACCGAATAGCATTCGTGTTAATCTCTAATGTACCCTCATTTTTTCCGGCTGGGATTGTTATGGTTAGACCTTTGGGCAATGTGTAAAAACTATTTGGCAATTTCACTACACCTGCAGGAAACTGAACAGATTGCCCGGTGGTGTCTAAAGTTACCACTATGTCGGTAGGAGCAGGAGTTCCAGTTAATAACCGAGCCGTAACAACAGTGGTAGTCACAGCCTTGTCTTCAAAGCTCAATCCTACAGTTGCAGAACGACCTGGTGCACCGGCGCCACCCAGTTGTATTAAGTTACTTGAACTAGCTACGTTCAATCCTGTTTCAGCCTCGTCAAACGCCTTATCCTTTAAGCAAGAACTAAAGGCTGCCATTACTACAAAAAAGGCTACTGTCTTTAAATATTTAATCATTTTAATAAATTTAATTTTTTTGAAAGATAGACTGAAACTACTTGTCCCAGAATACTAAAGCAGTTTGCGTATTAATATTGCCTTGAGTCAAAACACTTGCAGAGTTGAAACTGTATTCGCTCTGAGGATAAGGAAAACGAACAGGAATTTTCGGGTCTGCACCAGATCTCACACTCAATGGAACAACAGGAAAGCCAGTGCGCCGATAATCAGAATAGATTTCTAAAGGAGCCATGCCAACTAAACTAAAGTATTTCTGTTCAATAATTATTCTCACCTGCTCAGGTATCGTACCACCAACGGGATAAGTATATAATCTTCTGCCACTTGTAAGAAAAGTGTTAGCTGCAGTGGTGGCGTTTGGAACATTCAGAAAATTAAAAGATGCACGAACACCCTCATCAAACAACTCTTTAGCAGTAGGACCCGTGGTTAAATATCCCCTTGCACGAGCTTCAGCTTGTAAAAAAAGACTCTCCATAGCAGTCAGTAGCCATTGAGATTGAGTTGGATTCTTAGCTAAACCTTCTCCAGCAACATTAGATTGATTATCTGATGCTATGGTGCCTGGTAGTTGACCATAAGGAGAACCAGCTCTGTACTGAACGCCAGCAAGTGGAACTTTAGCCGGAGAGTAGTAATACATCAGACGTGGGTCATTATTGCTTGACAAAGTATCAAATGTATAAGGATTGGCACGATTAAATTTATCAGTTTCAATACCATTTTCATCCGCTTCATATCTGTTGTAAAAAGGGTTCAATTTCCCTGCTGTCAGTATATACCCTGGCTGCACGTTAGCAGATATACTTGTATTCAAAAATCCATCTGCGGTAATTTTGCCAATTTGCTCACTAACGTTGATCACACCAGGAGCTTCGGTAAGCCTTAAGATCAACTTTAGGCGTAAAGTGTTAATGTACTTTTTCCAGTTCGTGGTATTACCAGCAAACATTACATCAGCAACGTTTGTCCTTGGGCTCTGCCCCGGGGTGGCGGCATTAAATGCAACCAGGGCCTGGTCTAACTGAACAAAAAGATCTTTGTAGATATCTTCCCCTTTGTCATATTTCGGTTGTATAAAACTACCCAAATTCAGCGCTTCAGAATAAGGAACATTGTTAAACATATCCACCAGCTGTCTAAATCCCTCAACCTTCATCACCTTTGCGGCACCTACATAAAAATTCTGATTAGACGCTGTAGCCTTTACTTCCATTGTATTCACATCCTGAAGAATATTGTAGAGGGTAGTCCAAAGACCCTGACCAAAAGTAGTAGTCAATTTATATGACTCCTCCTCAGAATTTGCTCCAAAATCTCCTCCTCTCACCCACTGACCCATAAAGTGATTTAAGGACCGATAGCTGCTACCCGTTGCACCCACCAAAGCTGCCATTGGCACCTGCACGTTAGGTAACAGAAAATCAGCGGTAATCGAAGCTGAAGTGGGATTGTTTGGATTTTGATTTATATCCGTGTAACTCTTTTTACAACCTGCGCCGGCAGTCAGGATGATTACCAATACTATTATATATTTTTTCATGTTAAAATTTATTTTTACAATTAAATAGTTTGGATAATTAGAATCTAGCAGTAAAATTTATACCGATTACCCTAGTTGGAGGATTCACCTGTGAATTACTAAAACCGTTGCTATTAGATCCGTCTATACCGTTACTATTACTTGTTTGGGTTGTGGTTGCACTTGTGCTAAAATCAGGGTCAACATATTGATTCGACTTTGGTAAAAACAAAGCAAGATTTCTTGCATTGATGGTGATCGAAGCTCCTTTAAAAAACTTGCTACCGTTGAATGTAGAGTTTGGAAAGTCGTATTGTAATGAAACTTCACGAATTCTCCAGGAAGCTGCGCTGAATAAGAAATTAGCATTCACCTCCCTATATACACCAGTATAAAAAGTCTCTACATCATTCACAACAACATCTGTGTTTTTAACAATTTTGCCGCTGCCATCGTAGTAACCAGAATTTGGAAAAACGAAACGCTCACGACCATTCTGAGCAGTTGCCTTGCTTACACCGGTCCATGCCATATCATTAGCCAATTGAGAATAAGCCTGGTGACCAGTCTTATATTCACCCACTGCGGATAAAGTGAAGTTTCTGAAACTAAACGAAGGGGTAAGGCCCACGATCCACTTTGGTGCAGTGCGGCCGTATGTAGTATTGGCATCAGCCTTACTAGGTAGCCCGGTAACACGATCTACAATAACAAGACCGGTTGCAGAATCTCTTTTATAGTCTGTAGCCTGCCAAACAAATGCTGGTCTTCCTACAATTGCATAGTTGCCTGCAGAAACAAAACCCCCTACACCCAGATTATCAAGTCCTGGATAGATGGATAGTACTTCGGAGTTGTTAAGGGAGGCATTTCCACGAAAGTTAACTTTTAACTCGCCTAGTTTTAATAGAGGGGTTAACTTCAAATCAAATTCTAAACCTTCGTTGATAAAGCTAGCAGCGTTAAGTTGTGCATTGCTGTATCCGGTAGTAACTGAGGTACTTACACCAATAATTTGATTAGTGTTCTTTTGGCGATAGGCTGTAGCTTCTACTTCAACCCTGTTCTTTAAAAAACTCATTTGGAGACCAATCTCTTTGTTATTGGTAAACTCTGGTTTTAATAAGGGATCGTACGAAGTATTACCTTCTGAGAATCCTGGCAGACCACCGTAAGGGAATCCGTTACTCTGACCAAACACAGCATTTAAAAGATAGGGGCTGATATCAGCATTACCCGTTTTGCCCACTGCTGCTCTTAACTTCATAAAGGATAAGAAATTACCACTTTTCAATGAAGGAATCGCATCGGTTACCACAAACGATCCACTCACTGCAGGGTAGAAGAAACTGTTATTAGAGGGATCAAGTACAGATACTACATCGTTTCTGCCAGTCACCTCGGCATTCAACCACCCCTTATAACTAACGCTGATCTGACCATAGGCAGATACTGTTCTAGCCAAAGACTTGAAATTAGATCCAACCAATTCTCCTGAACGATTGGCCACGTTAAATAAACCTGGAACCACTAAGTTTGAATTTCCTACAAATGTAGACCTGGCTCTGTCTTCCCTTAAGTAAGTTCCAAGGATAGCCCCAAATCCAAAATCACGCACTTTTTTATTGTATGTTGCAAAAACTTCGGATGAAAGACGACTGGTTCTTTGGGAAGTTTCACCAACCGTTCCAGCTATTGAAATATGTTGGTTTGGAGCAGGGGACTCAGCAACAACGCCTTTATTAATTTGCTCATAGTTTGTATTTCTACTTGTATTAGCGACCCTCCAGGTAACTGCAAAATTGCTATTAAACTTATAGCTCAAATCAGCATTAGTCACCAAATTGTCTATAACTCCTGTTTTTCTCCAGGTGTCCAACGCAAAATAAGGGTTGATACCGTATCTGTTATAATAATTACTAAAGTTGCTAAACTTATCGTTGATGTTTCTGAAATCCTGAAGATTCACCGCAGCATTAGTGTTGAAAATTAAGTTCATTAAACCATAAGCCAATGCACCGTCCTGGGTATTACCAACCGACATACCTGCGTCGTCAAATACATCATAATTATTTTGGATATAATTTACTCCAAAATTTACCTTAAGCTTGTTGTATTCTCTGCCGGCATTAAGTCTTATACCAGTTCTTCTATTTTCATCATTAGGAACAATCCCTTTAATCTTAGCATCCTGTATGCTCAAGAAAAAGTCTTTTGCTGCATAGGAAACATCCGTTTGGTTGGTGCTACCAGTTTCAAAAAACTGTTTTCTACTATCATTCGGAGAAAACACGTAAGTGTTTTGAGTACCATCGTTTAACGGAGCTCCAAGAGGTTTCACACTTCCATCAAATCTTGGACCCCAAGACCAGTTCTCATAAGGAATGTAAGCGCCGCCAAACCCTGTTCCAAAAGTTGTTTGAAACTCAGGGTAAAATGACACACTGCTAAACTGAGTAGTCCTGCTTAATGTCACAACAGGTGCACCATTGGCGCTTCCTTGCTTGGTTGTAACCACTATTACACCATTCCTCGCATCTGGACCATATATTGCTGCACTCGCAGCACCCTTCAAGATATCCACGTCCTTAATATCCTGGGGGTTAATGGAAGAAAGATAGCTTAAAGGTGTTTGAACACCATCAAGTAGTAATAAGGGATTATTGTTACCAGTAAGTGACCGGATACCACGTAGATTAATTTTTACATCTTCAAATACGCCACTGTTTAAGGTGGTAATATTCAAACCTGATACTTTACCCTGTAAGCCATTGGCAACGTTCACAGGAGCAGCTTGAATAAGCTCATCGTTCCCAATTTTAGCAGTAGAATAACCAATTTGCTTCTTTTGGCGCTGAATACCTAAAGCCGTAACTACTACCTCCTCAATTGTTCCCTCTCCTCTAACCAGGCTAACCGAACCATTGTTGCCTGGGGCATTGGTTGAAGTAGCTGTGTACCCTGTGGCAGTGATTGTTACACCACCATTGCCTCTTAACCTGATAGTGTAGTTACCACTACCATCTGCTACTACTACATTACCGGTGCCTGTTTCAGTAATGGTGGCAAATGCAATTGCTGCACCATTAGCATCCGTAACCCTTCCGGTCACCACCCGGTTTTGACCAAATGCCAATACTCCGCAAAGCATCAACATCGTGAACAGTGATAAAAATCTTCTCATGTGCAATAAATTGTGATTTGATGAATTGTAAAAATAAGGATAAAATGTCAACGTCAAAAAATTGTTAATTCTAAACAAAGGAAAATCCTCCTGTTATGAAAAGACAAAAACAGGAACTGATATGCTGCTTTACAGCTTAAAGTTTGTTAAAATTTATACAGCATTTGAAACTTCACTTCACTTTTATGACTGGCGGATATAAGATCTAAACCAGAGCCCACGCTGCCTCTACCAGGATACATAAACCTGGCGTACCTGGCCCACAGGGTAATTTTTTTAGTCAAATCAAAATTACCATTCACATACATCCGGTATCCTTTGTCGTAAAATACGGGTATGCTAAAACTGTATAAAACATCGTTTTCATAGGCATATAAGCGACTATTGTAACCGTCGGTTTCGAAGTATTGGAGGCGCAAATTTCCAGATAACTTTTTCAACAATGGTTTGTACAAAACGTCGGCATACAGGAGGAATCCTTGCTCCGGTTCAGGACCTTTTCTGTCAAACCACACCACTTCCACCCTGCTTCGCAAAGTAAAAGTTGGGTTGAGTTTATAACTCAAATGTGTTCTCCAGTTTTGCCGGGGCTGAGCCACTACTGGGCTCAATGTTTGAAGTGTTGGGTTGTAATTAATGTATTTTGCCTCGGCCTTGTACCTTGTATAAATCTCAAACTGCCTATCTGGCTTATAGTTCAACTGTATCATGTAGTCTTTACCCTCACTTGGGGCATTCACTCTAAATCTGAGCCATGGAAACCGGTACACATCAGCATAGGCATCAATTTTCCAGGCCGCATTTGGGCGTATGCTTATCCCTGTAAAGAATCCCTTTTCGTTGGTAGGAAATGTGCTTTCTGTAAATGCATTGGTGTAAAGAGATTGATAGCCCTTGGAAATGTTTCTATAAAAAAAGCTCATGTCTACATTATTGGCCACACTCATCAACAGTCCATTAACAAAAGCGGGATACTTTTTGTCTGTCATAGCAGCCTCGCCAAAGAAATGCATGTTCTTAAATGTGTAGCTATAATCGAAACTATAATTTCCAAAATTTTTGCCAGATAAGGCGAATAAATTATAAGGATCGTTGGCTTTAACCAGGGGATACTGCAAACTAAATTGGATAGCGTTTACTCCGAGTTTTAACTTGTTGAGCGTATAATTAAAGTTTCCGCCAAAGGCTAGTTGACGCTGTGCTGCCTTATCTGCCACTTCGCTGGCTGTGCGGTGGAATCCCGAAGTTTGGAGGGAAGAAATAAAATCATCCTGACTATTAGTGGTATCTACATTTAAGTTGGCGTCTACTTTTCTCATGGAGCCAAAAACTGTTGCCTGCCATTTGTTTTTTCCTACGGTTATTCCGGCACCCCTGTGAAAAAATATCTCCCCCGCAGAATTATAGGGCCGTAACACAGCCGACTGGCGTTTTACGGCCATGATATCTGGTCCCTTCTTAAAAGCCAGGGTCATCCACTGGGTCAATCCCTGGCCCATATTTACGGTAAAATCTCCCAATGCAAGAGATTTGATGATGCCTACATTTCGCACAAAAAGATGAGCAGAATAGAAATCGAAACCTTGTTTTTGTGACCCTTTGAAAAATTCTTCGCCGGCATCTTTCTCCGCCACAAGACCATACTGCAGCAGGTTTTTGTAAACATATTTATAGCGAACAAATAGTCTCTGAGGCGACCCTGGGTAAAAGTTTTTTGTTGAGCTTGAATCCAACAAATAGCCCCGGGATTTTTCAACTGTTTGAGAAACCCTTACCAGCAGACTATGATCGCCAGCTTGAAATCTTGCTCCCATTTCTTCCATCACCCCCTGGGCATTGTTTACAGTTACATATGGCCTTATTTTTTGTATGGTAGATAAATCCCAGCCCGGTACAGCCTGCAGTTCGTAAATGCTAATCAGCTTGCCGAGCACAGCACGGTAAGCCATAAAATTTTGAATTTGCATGGGAGTGAGCATTCGCAATTCCTTGAAAAAGATTTCATCTGCAAAATTGATGTTCACCGGGTTGCGAAGCAGTTGATTGAGCTGTTGAAGATAGGAGTCGTCCTCTGTTTCAGTGTCTTCATTGTTCTCGGTTATATTCTCCAGTTGCTGCTCCACAGTTGTAGTAGGCACATTCGGTTCAGGTACCTGAGCACATAGCCTTAGACCATTTACAAAAAACAGACCTATAAGGATAATTTTTTTCATTATTTGCTATCCTTAAAATTTACAATCAATAACAGGCCTGGCGAAAAGCCGAGCTGCGGATGGTAACTACCTGACACATCCAGGCGAAGGTTTTTCCAACCCACGCCAACCCCTGCATACCCGCCACCTGTTTGGCTTACAAAACCGGCCCGGGCAAAAAATTGTTGTAGAAATTGGTATTGAACGCCCCCGGTTACGTTTACGGGCTTATCTTCCTCTTTTATAATTTCGGCACTTACATAAAAATTGTCGGTGGCGTCATAACCCAAGCCCAATTTGTATGCCGATGCCAACTTTTCAGTTTGATCTTTACCGAGGTTGCCGCCAACCGGATTGTACACGTGTATACCCCCATTTAGCTTATCCGAAATGTGCATAATGGCACCTATCTCAAAGTTTACAGAAGATGCATTGCCGTACTGCGGAATCCTGTAGCCGTAATAATTGAATTGAACGCCCAGGTCCAATAATTTCCCTAGCTTCCTGGCATAAGCAAGCCCTACTTTATTTTCATTAAAATTATTGAACCCTGCATAATTTAATTGCACGCCGAAGTTCCCCATACTGGTTGGGATTGCAGCAGCGATACCATACAAACTGTTTTCTTTTAGCATAAACCTTCGCTCCCCAAACACGCCTGCAGTTGCATTGTCTACCTGCGCCAGGGCAGCCTGGTTGTTGGTAAAAGCAAAAGGGTCTTTCTGCTTCGTAGAGTAAGCTCCCAGGCTTACGTAAGGCATACTCACACTATACCGCAGCGTTTGTGCAAGTGAGTTTTGAGCCAAAAAAAACAGGCAAATGCAACAAAAAGAGGTAGCAATATTTTTTCTCAAAGCAGTTTTTTTATTTTAATCGAACAAGTTAGGGAAATTCAACAGTAATATTTTACCCGGTGGAAACTTTACAGCCAAATGAACAATTGTAGTTAATTTTGCCCCATGCAACTTTTAGACGGAAAAATAGTTTCCCAGGCCGTGAAAGATGACTTACGCCAGAAAACAAATGAGCTCAAAAATCAACACAAAAAAATACCCCACCTTGCTGCCATTCTCATTGGCACAGATGGCGCCAGCGAAACGTACGTAGCAAGTAAAATTAAAAACTGCGAAGAAATAGGATTTAAAAGCAGTATGTACCGTTTCTCAAATGATGTAAATGAAAGTACGGTTATCTCCAAAATTGAAGAACTCAATGGCGATGATGATGTAGACGGCATCCTCGTGCAGTTACCATTGCCAAAATATTTTAGCGAAGAAAAAATTATAAACCTCATCCACCCACAAAAAGATGTGGATGGCTTTCACCCGATGAGTGTAGGTAAAATGGTACAGGGTCTTCCTACATTTTTACCGGCTACTCCCTATGGCATCATGCTCATGCTGGAACATTACAAAATTGAAACAGCCGGTAAACATGCAGTGGTGATAGGCCGCAGCAACATAGTGGGCAGACCGATGAGCATCCTGCTAAGCCAACAGGCCAACCCCGGTAACTGCACCGTAACCCTGTGTCACAGTCGCACAAAAGATCTCCGGGAAATTTGCCTGCAGGCAGATATCATTGTAGCTGCCCTGGGCAAAGTGTCTTTTTTAACTGCAGACATGGTAAAGGAAAATGCAGTGGTGATAGATGTTGGTATCACGAGAGTAAAAGATGAAACTAAAAAATCTGGTTTTCGCATCGTGGGAGATGTGGACTTTAGCGCAGTTGCTCCCCGCTGCAGCTACATCACACCGGTACCTGGAGGTGTGGGGCTGATGACCATTGCAGCCCTTTTAAAAAATACTTATAACGCCTGTTTACAAAAAAATAATCCTTGAAAACTTTAGCTACAGATACCTTACAAACCTATCCCGTAATGGAACATTTTTATACCATCCAGGGCGAAGGCAATCACCAGGGCAAAGCTGCTTACTTTATAAGGCTGGGCGGGTGCGACGTTGGCTGTGTGTGGTGCGACGTTAAAGACAGTTGGGATGCATCTAAGCATCCTATCTTCAATACAGAACACATTGTAGAAATGGCCGTTCAGGGCTCTAAAAAGCCAAATGAGGTAATTGCAGTTATCACCGGGGGAGAACCCCTGCTGCACAATCTTGATGAGCTAACACTTGCCTTAAAAGAGAAAGGCTTTCAAACAAATATTGAGACCTCGGGATCAAGCCCACTTTCTGGCCAATGGGATTGGATCTGTTTGTCGCCCAAAAAATTCAAAGCCCCC
>JANPJW010000456.1:0-8259 GCA_031425715.1 Chitinophagaceae bacterium
AAAACAACAATTTGAGGTACACCAACCTGGCGGGCCAATAAAATGTGTTCCTTAGTTTGTGGCATAGGACCATCTGTAGCCGCAACAACAAGGATAGCACCATCCATTTGAGCTGCACCTGTGATCATGTTCTTTACATAATCGGCGTGACCCGGGCAATCTACGTGTGCGTAGTGACGTGAGTCTGTAGCATACTCAACGTGAGCTGTATTAATTGTTATACCCCTTTCTTTTTCTTCAGGAGCACCATCAATATCATCGTAATTTTTTTTCTCCGCTAAACCTCTTTTTGACAAAACATCGGTTATAGCGGCTGTGAGTGTTGTTTTACCATGATCCACGTGACCGATGGTACCAACGTTAAGATGGGGCTTATCCCTCTTGAATGATTCTTTTGCCATTGTTTAATTTTTAATATTTGTTTTGAAAAATGGTTTTGTTTTGAGTCCTAATACCATCGACTTTTATTTTTTTAGTACAAGATGTTTTATGCACTAAAGACTTAATTTTTCTTTTCCTGAGCCAGATCTTGTTGAAGACTGACTGTGAATAAGAGCCATCAGTGAGAATCGAACTCACGACCCCTTCCCTACCAAGGAAGTGCTCTACCCCTGAGCTACGACGGCTTGTTTTCAAGTCATTGTGTCAAGGAGCCATTAGGTCATTAACTCCCATCGTCACCATTGACTCAATGATTAATGACCTAATAACTGAATCCTGAGCGGAAGACCGGGCTCGAACCGGCCACCTGAAGCTTGGAAGGCTACCGCTCTACCAAATGAGCTACTTCCGCTGATCAATTTGAAGGTCTTATCCGATAACTATCGGATTTGCCGACTTAGCAATTAAAAAACCTTCAAAATTTAAAAGAACTAAGCAACTATCAAATCGCCAAATTGGCCAATCATCAAATTGTTCCTGTGGGCAGAGTAGGTTTCGAACCTACGTACTCCGAAGAGAACAGATTTACAGTCTGTCGCCTTTAACCACTCGGCCATCTGCCCAAAAAAATACAGAGCCGAAAACTGGAGTCGAACCAGCGACCTACTGATTACAAATCAGTTGCTCTACCAACTGAGCTATTTCGGCAATCTTCATTTAAGCAAGGGGAACAGCATTTAAATTTAGGAATGAAACATTACGCTAATTGAAATTTTTATGCCCCAACCCTTAAACTTTAAAGAACTTTCCTTGAAAATCGGGCACAACTGCGCACCCTTTTTTTTGGGAAGGCGAAGGTAGGTGAAAATGGTTAATACAAAAAGTTTGCAAAAGATTTTTTTTGACTTTTTTTAAATAGTGCCCGTGCAAAAAAAATCCTGCCTTTGTAAAGGCAGGAAAGTTAGGTTTAACAGCAAGGAAAATCAGGCTGCCAGTTTTTCTTTTTTTCGTTTAATCTGCGTGATTACAGCATCCATTGCCTCATCAAAACTTTCTTCAAAAGATTTACAGGAATGTTTTACAAAAAATTCGTGCCGGGGTACAATCACTTTTATTTCTGCTATCTTATCTTTTATGTTGTGCACAACATTATCAAGTTTGAGGTACACATCTACTTTGGTGATACCGTCGTGAAATTGTGACAACTTCGCTATTTTCTTCTCTATGTAAGATATCAATTTAGAATCCGCATCAAAGTGCACAGTTTGAATGTTTACGTTCATAGTACTCTTAATTTAGTAGTGAAAGAATAAATCTGTTTAGGTAAAGACTGCTACATAGGCTTACGATGTTTGTGAGAGGTTATTGTAATGGAATTTCTTTGTGTTAAAGTTACCATTCCGCCCGGGTAATACAAAATAAAAAAACTTCCTACAATTATTTTTATTCAGGCTTTAGGATGGGCCTTTTTATGAGCATCCTTCAGTTTTTCGATGCTGTTGTGTGTGTATATCTGCGTTGCTGCAAGGCTGCTGTGACCCATTAGTTCCTTAATTGCATTGATGTCCGCTCCATTGTTGGTAAGATGAGTAGCAAAGCTATGCCTCAAAATATGCGGACTCCTCTTTTCTATGGTCGTTACCTGGCTCAAATATTTTTTTACCACATTGTACACATACCTGGGATACAAGTTTTTACCTTTTTTGTTGAGCAGCAATGGCCCCCTCTCCTGGCCCGGGAAATGTATTTTTTTTTGCTTTACATATTCCAGAAGGCTTTCCCTCAATGTTGAACTGATCGGAATAACTCTCTCTTTATTGCCCTTGCCTAAAACTTTTAAAGACGAGTTTGACAAGTCAATATGATGCTGTTGAAGGGTAATAAGTTCTGCCTGTCGTAGTCCGCAATTGTATAGAATTTGGAGAATGAGTCGCTCTGTCCACCCCTGCCAGTTATCCTCGAATGCTACATGGGAAAACAGGGTATCCATATCTTTTTTATCAACAAACTGTGGAAGTCTTTTGGCATTTTTGGGAGATGAAATAGAGCCCATAGGACTTTGGGAAATAACTGCTGTCTTGAGGAGGTGCTTGAAAAAAGAACGCAGGCTCGATATCTTGCGGTTGATTGTTTTGGAAACGTACCCTTGCTCTTTTAGGCTAGCCAACCATGTTCGCACAATAGCTGGGCTTACATCAGTTATATTAGTTTCGAAAAATTCGGTTTCCACAAAAAGCTGGAAAGCTGCAAGGTCATTTTGGTAAGAAACAAGGGTATGCCGGCTGTATCTTTTTTGAAATTTAAGATAACTGATAAAGTCCTGTATGTAGTGTGTTATAGTAGGAGGCATAAAAAAACTGATAACCAAAGTTAAGTATAACCGGTTATCAGTTGAATATGGTGCTGACCTAAGTATCTAATTAATCAAACTTGCCGCCCGCCAATTGCTGCCTGTAAACAGCTTTTAGCATTTCTGTGCGACGCCTGATAGACGGCTTGATGAAAGCCTGTCTTTCTCTTAACTGCAACAAAACACGACTTTTCTCGAATTTCTTCTTGTACTTTTTGAGAGCCTTGTCTATGTTTTCGCAATCTTTAGAATCGATAATAAGCATTGTATATACCTCCTTTATGTGAAAAAATTCTGTCTTTTCTGCTGACAGGGTGGCAAAGATAACAGTTTTATTTAAAAAAAGAAATTCTTACAACATTTTCCGAAATTTGGCCAATGTTTACAGGAATAATAGAAACAATAGGAACCCTTTCAGCCATAGAAACTCACGGAACAAATCTCAGCTTTTGGATAAATTCTCCGCTTTTTGCCAGCCTCAAGATCGACCAAAGCCTGAGCCACAATGGCGTTTGCCTTACAATAGAGGAGTTAAAAGACAACGAGCACAGGGTGACAGCAATAGCAGAAACGTTGCTTAAAACTAATTTGGGAAAATTAAAAATTGGTGATCCAATAAATCTGGAGCGCTGTATGCAAATGAACGGGCGCATTGATGGCCATATCGTACAAGGCCATGTAGACACTACTGCCATCTGCGCTTCTGTTGTAGAAAAAGGTGGAAGTTGGGAATATCAATTTACGATGGAAGATAAATTCGCAACTCTTATTATAGAAAAAGGCTCTATAACTATAAACGGCATCAGCCTAACGCTTTTCAATATTAGCAAGCACAGCTTTACAGTAGCCATTATCCCCTACACTTATGAACACACCAATATGTACCAGCTTGTAAAAGGAGATATGGTAAACATAGAATTTGATATGATTGGAAAATATGTTAACAGGATACAGAGCCTGCAATAAGTTCAGCATCAAGCCACCAACTTTTTATAGCTTAAACATCTTTTTTCCAACAGATGCCAACTTAAGGCAGACAGCGGTAACACAATTCCCATAGTTGCCAGAAACAAACTGTAAGGGCTCTGTATAAATAAATGGCAAGCGATCAGGGTTTGCTGAATTGGAAAAGCAAAAATATAGATGCCGTAGGTGAAGTCGCCCCATCTTCCAGCCCTGTTGGTAGCAGCGGACACCTGCCCTACGAGAATGATGCAGAATGGAATAACGATTACCAGCAACGACGCAAGGAAAGGAAGTGCAAGGCAAACTGCTAAAATAGGGAACAAGAGTAGGGTGATTTTATTTCTTAAAAGAGCCTTAAAGTTGATAGCCAGCTGATGCATTACGCCTGCATTTAGAAATATCATGGCGTAAAAGACGTGGCTGCCAGTGAGATATTGAGCAATAGTCCCTTCAAAAAGAACACCCTTAAATACAAACAAGATGTTTACCATCAGCATCATAAAAGCAAAGAGCTTTTTACTTTTTTTGAAAAAGAAAAAAACGCTTACTGCCAGATACAATCGTTCTTCCACAATCAACGTCCACAAGGAACCATTCACGCCAGTATTATAGGGATTGCTGCTAAAAACTCCCGGCAACCTAAATTGAATTCCTGTGGCAGGAAAGATATTTCGAAAATAGGTCCATGTGCCAGGGGTTGTAAAATATTCATGGGCTGGCAGTACCGTAAAGACAGGCCCTAAAATAAAAACTGTTAGTATACAAACTACAATCAGGAGGGGTTGGATCCGCAGAAAACGTTTCCAAAAGTAACTTGGTAAGGAGCTAGAAGAATAAACACTCTTTGTGATAAGATATCCGCTGATAGAGAAAAAAATGCTCAAGCCCAGGAATGAAAAGTCAAAGCGTCCCTCAGAAAGCCGCATCATGGGCTCAACCGCATCCCTGCCAATTAAATTAAACGAATGCGTAAAGCAAATGCAGGTGGCTGCAAAAATGCGCAGGAAGTCGTAGTTGTTGCTAAACCTTTCATTTATCATATTTAGGGCCTGCAGTTATGGTAAGTTATAAAGGTATAGGACAGCAGCCGTTCTAAATTTTTTTTCCTTGCATTGCCTGGGAAATAGCCTGGTCCATTATTCTTTCTGCATAAGGTCTGGAAATACCGTTTAGCTCTTCAGTTTTTGCATGAATCAGATTTTTATCTTTCATAGTTACGGCCAATTGCAGCGCCTGCATAGCAGCAGCAGTTTGCAACAACTCGTCCTGGGTAAGTAATACAGCATTTTTATGTAAAAACCTTTCCGTGGTTTTCAGAAGCTGTTCGCCTTCTGTTCTTGCCTCCGCAAGGGCACGGGAAGCTATGTCGTCTTGAGCGTATGCTATGGAATCCTGCAACATCTTTTCTACATCGGCATCTGTAATTCCATATTGTGGCTTCACCTCGATGCTTTGTTCTACCCCACTCCTCAATTCTTTAGCAGACACCGTCAAAATTCCATCAGCATTTATTAAAAAACTCACTTCTACTTTAGGCAAGCCAGCAGGCATTCCCGGGATACCGTTCAAATTAAGTTCTGCAAGTTTCCTGTTGTCCGCCACAAGATCTCTTTCACCTTGAAAAACGCTGATGCGCATTCCCGATTGTCCATCCACCTGGGTCGTATATTGGCGGGCGGCTTTCGTAGGAATTTTAGCATTGCGTGGAATCAATACATCCATCAAACCGCCGGCAGTTTCTATGCCAAGGCTTAAGGGAGTTATATCCAGCAACAACGTATCCTTATTATTTCCCGCAAGAATATCGGCCTGTATTGCAGCGCCCAATGCCACCACCTCATCAGGATTTACAGAATCGTTTACTGGCTTACCAAAAAAGCTACTGACGCTAGATTTTACCAGCGGCACCCTCGTGCTTCCACCTACCATAACTATGCTATCAATATCTACAGGCTGCAGATTTGCATCCTTCAAAGCACTCCTACAACTCTGGATAGTTTTCTCAATGATGGGCATAATCAACTCTTCAAAACTGGCCTTCTGCAACTCAAATGTTTCACCATTTAAGATACTGCTATAACGATCGTTGTTGGATAAGTGCTTTTTGGCCTCCTCCGCTTTTAGCCTAAGGGCCTGGGCAAGCGATTTATTTTGATTCAGTTCTTCCCGCTTCAACCCGGCCTCGTCACACCAAAATTGAATGATGGCATTGTCCATATCATCTCCCCCAAGGTAGGTATCGCCGTGGGTTGACAGTACTTCAAAAATACCGCCCGCAAGGCGCAAAACGGAAACGTCGAAAGTACCTCCGCCAAGGTCGTACACAACGATAATTTTTTGCTCGCTGTTATCTCTACCAAAACCGTAAGCCAGGCTGGCGGCAGTAGGTTCATTGATGATCCGCAATACATCAAGACCTGCCAATTTTCCCGCATCCCGTGTGGCCTGCCGTTGCGCATCGTTGAAATAAGCCGGCACAGTAATCACCGCCTTGTTTACTGACGTTTTTAAAATATGCTCTGCCCTCTTTTTGAGTTCTTTCAAAATATAGGATGAAAGTTCTACTGGTGAGTAAAAGCTGTTACCCACCTGCACTTTTACAAGACTTTCTTTGTTATCGTCAATAATTTTATAGGTAAATGCATCTGCATGTGCCCTTAGGTCGTTGTAACTTTTGCCCATCAATCTTTTTGCAGAAAAAATGGTTTGCCCGGGCGATGTTATTAAATATTTCCTGGCTTCCTCTCCTACGGTAATGTTACCCATGTCATCAAAATGTATAACTGATGGCACCATGGACATACCATCATGCTCTCTTAAGGCTACGGGTTGCTTTGTTTCAGGATGAATGATGGCTACCAGGCTATTGGTTGTCCCCAGGTCAATTCCCACAATAATTTCATCCTTTTGTAAACTTCCTGTTGCAATGTTGATAGATATCTTCGCCATGAACTGTTCTTAATTTGGCTGCAAAAGTAATAAACCCCCGAGATACCCAGCGCTTTCATTTCTTGCCCGTTGGGCAAAACGAAAGCTTAGTTATTCGCTGCTGGGGTTATTTTGTTTTCGAACTATCCACAAATCTTGTCCACCAACTTTCTCTGGATATTCATCGCCGCTATAATATTCTAATATTTGAAAATGTTCCTCAACAGTATTTTTAAACCTTTCATAATTATTATAAGTACTCATCATTCGATGACCTTTTTGTTTATAGTCTATTGTTATTGCTCCTTTATTTTGCAATTTTTCCTTTTCCTTATTGTCTAAATTAATTTCATATTTTTTACCGTGTGTTGTAAAAAGAAAAACTCCATTATCTGAAATTATTCTTTTCATTTCTTTTAACCAGTCAGATTGAAAATTAAATTCAATATGTGTAAATACAGAAAGTGCAAAAACTAAATTAAACTGATTGTTATCAAAAAGTGTTGGTGGCAAATAGTCAGTTTTCTTAAAGGTTATGTTATGAATATTGTCAAAATTCCAATTGATCATATCCTCATTTATATCAGCACCAAAAACAATTGAACCTTTGTCAATTAAATTAGGAATGTGTCTAACTATTCTTGCAACTCCACAGCCCCACTCTAATATTTTAAACTCACCTTGAATATATTTAGATGTCCATTCAAAAATCTCTTTTGCAGAAAGCTCCCCATCTTCTTTGTATTGTTTGTAGTCTAATTTATAGGTTTCATACAAATAGTAGTTTGGTGGAAATGCAAAATCTGGGTTTTGCTTTCTATACTTTTTGTTCTTCGCTAAATACTTTAAACTTGAAAAAATATAGTTTAACTTATCAAGTAATATAAGTGCATTTAGCTTGATAAAAATATTTTTGATTTGTCGCTTTAGTGAATTCATTTTTAATTGTAATTAGTCAAAGAGTCTATAAATTTAGGTTTTCACACAGCTTTGCAGCCAACTCCTATAAAAGTATCCGCATAACCCCCTAAAAAATCCCCGATCAGAAAAGCTGACTGCAGGGTTATTGCGGTGTACATTTGCGTTGACTGACGTTTGGAATAGGCAGTTTGTCAGTTAAGGTAAAAAGTATTGCAGTTTTAAACTTTTATTTTCGTAGGGATGACTTTATTTTTTTGTAAATACAAAGCCGACTACAAAAGAGGATTATTGTAAAGATTACAAAAACTGTTTTTGCTGTAAGATATTATTTTTTGATTGTGATTGTCGTTACAAGAAGGATTTATTTTTGAAACAGGAACGGCAATGCCCGCACCCTTCATAGATGTGATAAGCAATCATCATTTTCCTTAAGTTATAACCATCGTCAACTACTGTCAATATGTTCCACATTACCATAAACTTGTTTTATTAGTACCAAGCTATTTTTCTTACAGCAGGGGCATTGGTTGTGTATGATGTTGAAGGTCTTTTTCAAAAGTAAACAGAAAAAGGCTGCCTCCACAGAAGCAGCCTTTACATATTTTAAAACGATTTAGAATTTACCGCATCAGATACATCTTTCCGTAACCCTTGTTAAAGAATTTGTCGGTGTTGTCTCCTTCGGCTTTATACTTATCCAGCGACTTACCATT
>JANPJW010000457.1:0-4547 GCA_031425715.1 Chitinophagaceae bacterium
GTAAGGGAATGTGTGCAGCAGAAGGTAGTAAGTCTGCCATGAAAACCAGGGTTCTGCCTTTGTAATGTATCTGCGGCAGCATCATGGCGTCTGTGTGGCCAAATACCTGGCGCACCATGATGCCTTCCGGAAATTCTTTCTGATGGGTTTCAATAAACTTTAATTGTCCGCTCTGTTCTATAGGTAAAATGTTGTCTTTTAAAAAAGAGGCTTTTTCACGGTCATTTGGTTCGGTAGCCCATTTCCAATGCCGTTGATTGCTCCAGTAGCTTGCATTTTTAAATGCTGGTACCAGTTTTTCGCCTTCTCTTACAATGCTGCCGCCACAATGGTCAAAATGCAAATGCGTAAGCAGCACATCAGTGATATCATCTTTGGTAAATCCATGCGCAGCTAAGGAACCGTCGAGTGTGTCGTTGCCATGCATATAGTAGTGCCCAAAAAATTTTGCATCCTGTTTATCGCCCATACCATTGTCAACCAGCACCAGCCGGTTAGCGGTTTCTATTAGCAGGCACCGAAGCGCCCAACTGCACATATTATTTTCGTCTGCAGGATTGAGCTTGTTCCAAATACTTTTTGGTACTACGCCAAACATAGCGCCACCATCTAACTTGAAATGACCGGTATTGATGCTGTATAGTTTCATTATAAGGAGGGTTGCTGTTTTGGCTGGGCTTTGTACGTGAGCAGTAAAAATACCAATCCAAGAACAAAAAATGTAATTAAAGCCAGGATAGAGTTGCGCATGCTGTGGGTAAGCCCTTCAATAAAACCAAAGCTGAATAAGCCAATAACGATGGCTAACTTTTCTGTAACATCGTAAAAGCTAAAGAAAGAAGCGGTGTCTTTGGTTTCCGGCATCATCTTGCTGTAGGTAGAGCGGCTGAGGGATTGTATTCCACCCATCACCAAACCTACTAAAGCTGCGATGATATAAAAATGCATTTCGGTTTGCATAAAATAGCCAGCAATGCAAACGCCAATCCACAACAGCACCGTAAAAATTAATACTTTGATGTTGCCATATATCGCAGACAAGCGGCTCATGGCAAATGCGCCTGCAATGGCTACCAGTTGTATGATAACCGCCGTTATGATGAGCTTACTGTTTTCCAGTTTCAATTCTTTAATACCAAAATCTATGGCAATGAGCATCACCGTTTGCACGCCCATGCTGTAAAAAAAGAAAGCGCTTAAAAATCTTTTTAGTGTTGGCATTTTCTTCACCTGGTTAAAAACAATTTTTAATTCGTGAAAACCATTTACCAGCGCATGCTTCTTAGACTTTCTTTCCGTTTTCGGGCTCATGGGCAGCCTGTTAAAAGTAATCTGAGCAAAGGCAACCCACCAAATACCTACCAGCAAAAAAGTAATCTTTAAAGGGAAGGCTTCGTCTGGCTCACTCATGGTAAGTACCAAAGCAAAACCAATCAACTGCATCAACACGCTCCCAATGTAACCCATGGTGTATCCCTTTGCGCTGATGCGGTCCATGTCTTTCTCGGCCGCTATTTCTGGTAAATAAGAATTATAAAAAACCTGGCTGCCATAAAACCCAATACCCGCCATCATGAAACACATGAGGCCAAGCGTTACATTATTCTTATCAAAGAAGTACATGAGCGAGCAACTGGCAGCGCCGAGGTAACAAAAAAATCGCATAAAGTTTTTCTTGTTGCCTTTATAATCTGCAATAGAAGAAAGCACCGGGGAAAGAAAAGCAATGATCAAAAAGCCAAAAGACAATACATAATCTTTCAGTTCGGTGTTTATAAAATTTCTTCCCAGGAAGTTAATGCCGTTTTTAAATTCTTCATTTTGTGTGCCGGTTACGGCAGCATAATATGCAGGAAAAAACGTGGTAGTTATTACAAGGTTGTACACAGAATTGGCCCAGTCATACATCGCCCAACCGTTTACAACTTTTTTAGAAGCAGTTTGCATGGTTTTTAAAAATAAGACTTGAATATACTATTTTATTGGAAGCTGTAAATTTTAAGGATTGAGGTATTTAAAGTGAATGAGGAGCAGCAGCAATATGCCTGCAACAATGCGGTAGATGCCCCAAACCCTGAATCCATATTTTTTAAGAAACCCAATAAAGAACTTAATAGCCAGCAGGGCTACTATAAAGGCAACGAGGTTGCCTACGGCGAGTAGCTTTATTTCTTCCATCGTAAAACCACCGGTTGTTGTGTAATGCTTCAGCAGTTTGTAACCAGTGGCAGCCATCATGGTGGGTACGGCCAAAAAGAATGAAAATTCAGCCGCCATGCTACGGGTTAATTTTTGTTGCATACCTCCAATAATAGAAGCCGCACTGCGGCTCACGCCAGGTACCATGGCAAGGCATTGCCATATGCCGATAATAAATGCTTGCTTAAACGAAATATCCTTTTCCTCCTTTGCTACCGGGTTGTTAAACATTTTGTCTACAAACAAAAGAAAGATACCACCCAGCAAGAGAGCAATGGCCACAGTGGTTGTGCTCTCCAATAGGGCATCTATTTTGTCGGAAAATAAAAACCCCAGTATAAGCGCTGGTAAAACACCCACTATTAATTTTACGTAAAAAAAGATGTTTTTAAAATCAAAAAATTTTTTCCAGTATAACACTACCACGGCAAGTATGGCACCCAACTGAATAGCCACTGTAAACATCTTGGTAAAATCATTGTCGGGTACATTCAGTGCTTTGGAGGCAATAATCATGTGCCCTGTAGAAGAAATAGGCAGAAACTCAGTGAGCCCTTCTACAATGGCAATAATGATGGCTTGGTAAAGGGTCATTCAGTATTATTTTAGGTTTAGTTTCATAAAAAATGCGCTGTAAGCTACAGCGCAAATGTGTTAAACGAATCTACTATTTAAGAATTTTTTTATACAATTGACTTTGGCTTTTTCATGATAGCTACAATTTCTATTACAAAGCCAGCAATGATCAGGAGTGGTGCAATGGTAATTCGGGTAGCACTATAAACTTCTTTTTCGTTAAATACATTGGGGTCGGAGCTTTTGCCACCGGCCATTAAAAAGAAACCAAGTGCCAACACCACAAGGCCCGCGGCCATCCAGATATAATTTTCTTTACCAAACAACGCAGTATTGGTTACGGTAACTTTTTTTGTAATTGTTTTTTGCATGTTGTGTAATTATAAGGCTGCAATATAATGGAATCTTTTAAAATGCTTCGTCTTCCCGGCAGGCTATTGTGATGCTTTTAATACAAATCGTCGAGTTTCATTCGAAGATATTTGATCACCGAGCGGTGGGTGCTTACCAACGAGATAGTAACGCCTAATACCACAATGATGAGGAATAAAATAAGCAGGCCTTGGGTATCGTGCAGCGATCTGAAGCCGGGAATCATATTTTCTAAAATGGTCACGCTGCCCCAAACTGCAGCAATGGCTACGCCAGAGGAGATTAGGCCATTAATAACCGCACGCTGGTTGATGGGACGTGCTATAAAACCACGGGTGGCACCCACCATTTGCATGGTTTTTATTAAAAAACGGTTGCTATACATGGCTAGCCTGATCGTGTTATCAATAGAAAAAACTACTAATATGGTAAGTAACACAGCCACTATTAAAAATACAATGCCGGCAGTTTTTACATAACTGCTCACTTTGGTAACCGTTTCAGTTGGAAATTGAAATTCTGATATTACTCCAGGGTAAGTAGTTTGTAGCAGGGTAGCAAGCTTGTTCAGGCTGTCTGCTTCCACGTAATCTGCCTTGATGTAAAAGTCTATGCTCTCTGGTAGTGGATTTGCTTCAATGATCATCTTCCAGCTACTATCATTGTCTGTAGTGTAATTTTTTATCGCCATTTCTTTGGTTACATATTGCACCCGGTTGGCATATGGTATGTCTGATATAAAGCTGGTAAGGCTGTCAATTTGTTTTTTACCGGCTGTGGGCGAAAGAAAGGCATGCACCTGGATACTCTCCTTAAAATAATCTCCCGTTTTGCGAAGGTTGAGGAAAAACCAGCCCACAATACCAAATAAAAACAAAACCAGCGCTACACCAATGATAGCGTAGGCATAGGTAGGTTTTCCTTTTTTGCCTGAAGATTTTTTTCCGAACTGAGACATATATCGTTGATCGTTTAATGGGTTTGTGTTGAATGAGCAGATCTATAGGAAGCAATGATGGACACCGGTATCGCCCTACCATTTTATCCTTTCTTTCTTTGCTGGTTAATAACTTATCTCAAAGTGGGCAAAAATAGAGGTTTTTACCTGCTTTGCTCTAAATTTGCCCACTGCATTAAAACGTAAGGGCTTTCAAATATATTTTTAATGTGCTTTCACAGCGCCCTATAAATTTGTTAAAATAATTTGAACCCTTACCCACAAAATATCAACTGTGCAATAGTGCCGAAATAATCATGACAAAACAGGCGACGCTAATGAAGCTTAAAGATGATTCAAAGGCGGGTAACAAAAATCAAAACCAATGGAATACAAGTTCAATGGCCCCGAGGGGATAGAAAAAAAATGGCAGGAATACTGGAAGCAAAATAATCTGTACAAG
>JANPJW010000458.1:0-5547 GCA_031425715.1 Chitinophagaceae bacterium
CGTGCTTGGACTGGGTGCCCTGTTTATTATTCTAAAACAAATATTTGCTCCAACTGCGGCTGTGGACAGTCACGAAATGGAGCTTACCATCGAAATATTAACTGGCTTCTCTTTGGGTGCAGAATCCATTGCCTTGTTTGCCCGTGTGGGCGGCGGAATTTATACCAAAGCTGCCGACGTTGGTGCTGACCTTGTGGGTAAAGTAGAAGCTGGCATCCCTGAAGATGATCCCCGCAACCCTGCAACTATTGCAGATAACGTGGGAGACAACGTAGGTGATGTGGCTGGTATGGGTGCCGATCTGTTCGGTTCTTATGTAGCTACAGTTCTTGCAACAATGGTTTTGGGTAGAGAAACAAATGCGTTGACAGATGCTTTCGGTGGCATGAGTCCTATCTTACTTCCAATGTTGATTGCAGCAATGGGTATTATCTTTTCTATCATCGGAACTTTCTTTGTGCGAATCAGCGAAACCGCAGGATTAAGCACACACAAAGTGCAAAATGCCTTGAACATGGGCAACTGGGGTTCTATGGTTTTAACTGCCGTTGGTTGCTACTTCCTCGTAGATTATTTGTTGCCACAAAACATGACGTTGCGTGGTTTTGAATTTACTAAGATGGGAGTTTTTGGCGCCATCATGGTAGGATTATTAGTAGGTGCCTTAATGAGTATCATCACAGAATATTATACTGCCATGGGCAAACGCCCGGTAATGAGCATCATTCGCCAGTCCGCTACAGGCCATGCTACCAACATTATTGGTGGCCTTGCCGTAGGTATGGAGAGTACCTTACTTCCTATACTTGTACTAGCCGGTGGTATTTATGGCTCGTACGCTTTTGCTGGTTTATATGGTGTAGCAATAGCCGCAGCAGGTATGATGGCTACAACGGCCATGCAGTTGGCCATTGATGCTTTTGGTCCTATAGCAGATAATGCAGGCGGTATCGCAGAAATGAGTGAATTACCAGCTGATGTTCGTGAAAAAACAGATATCCTTGATGCGGTAGGTAATACTACAGCCGCCAGTGGTAAAGGATTTGCGATTGCTTCCGCTGCTTTAACTGCGCTGGCCCTGTTTGCAGCTTTTGTAGGTATTGCAAAAATTGATGGTATTGATATTTACAATGCCGATGTATTGGCTGGTTTGTTTGTGGGCGGAATGATTCCTTTCATCTTCTCTTCACTGGCCATAAGGGCGGTGGGCGAAGCTGCCATGGCAATGGTAGAAGAAGTGCGTCGCCAGTTTCGCACCATCCCGGGCATTATGGAAGGTACCGGCAAACCTGAATATGATAAATGTGTGGCTATTTCTACAGAAGCTTCTTTGAAAAAAATGATGTTGCCAGGTGCCATCGCTTTAATTTCCCCGCTTGCTGTAGGATTTATTTTTGGGCCAGAAGTGCTGGGAGGTTTTCTTGCAGGTGCTACCGTTACCGGTGTGCTGATGGGAATGTTTCAGAACAACGCCGGTGGTGCTTGGGACAATGCAAAAAAATCTTTTGAGAAAGGTGTTGAAATAAACGGTGAAATGTTCTACAAAAAATCTGAACCACACAAGGCATCCGTTACCGGAGATACCGTGGGAGATCCTTTTAAAGATACTTCAGGACCATCAATGAATATTTTGATCAAGCTGATGAGCATTGTTTCACTGGTAATAGCACCTACCCTTGCAAGCATGCACCAGGAAAAAATTGAAACAAGAAGAAAAGCTAAGATGGAAACATTGAGGCTGATGAGTGAAAGCACACCAGATCATACTATTCTTGTGAAATAATATTGCAGATATATTTTTACAAGCCCCGCTGATGCGGGGCTTTTTGTTGTTGTAAAAGTCTTTTGCTATTTATGAAATGTAAGCCAAATTGAATAATGCGAAGAGAGGATCGTCACATTAAATAAATATGTAACGGGCATTTACGCAATAAACAATCCAAAATGTATATCATTAAAACCTTGTAGCTCAATGCCGAATTTTTAAGTATGTTGCGTATTATAACGTAAATGCACGTGTTAGCGGTCATGCAATGGACGCAGACTGCAAATACAGCGAGATATACAGATGGACAATAATAAAGTAAGGAAACAGACAAGGATCGCGGCGACGGTTTGTATTGTTTACCTCTTATTGACAATCTTCTATCATCATATAGACAATTATTCACCACATGCACTTCGCATTGTATTGACACTTCTCATTCCTATCGCCTTCATAGTGATAGTTGTTTATCTCATAAAAGGACTGATTACAATTTGGCGTAACAGACAACATTTGTCGTTTTCAATCTTATTGCCAACACTTATTTCATTGATAACTTTAGCTTACACACTTTTTAGTCCCTGGCGACTGGATTCAGACAAGTTAGAAAGTCCTGTAGTGATCAGAGCTTGCTTCGAGGGAACACAAAATCAGGCGTACATTAAAATGAGAAAAGACAAATCATTCGAAATAAATTGGACAGGTGTTTTTTTTTATGACGAATGGTATTTTGGTACTTACTCTCAAAATGGTGACCCAATATTTTTAAAGTATAAGACAGACAAACCATATTGTTACGGAGACACGATTTTAAATAATGGAAGCAGTTTAATTCCTCTAAACAAATTCAAGAAAGACAATTCTCAATACTTCGTACCGTTTTACCTTGGATATTGCAAGGGGTTAAACTGAAAATGCACGAACCGCTAAAATCGGTTTTGCAATATGGTGGCTGATGAATAAGTGCTGAACAATTGTAATAATATTGAACTTTAGTAATAAATTTAAAATGACGGAACACGGAATGCCACCACATCGCAAAGCCGTGAAACGTTGTGCGAAATATTTAATCAAAATGACAAAAATGAATATCCTAAAGGCCCTGTTTCTATTTTTCCTTCTTTTATTTTACCAGCGTGTCATCTGTCAAAAACTTGACTTAAAAACATTAATAGAAATATACAACGGCAGGTCGCTTTCGGCAGGCCTAAACATTCTCCAGAAAATTCCGGGGTTCAATGGAACCTTGTCATCTGGCTATGATGCTTCAGACAGTTCAATAAATGGAACTATTAATAAAGATAAATTTAGAGCCACAAGGCGTAGGGAAAAAATAAATATGATGATCTTTTTTTATGAAGAAACAATATTTCAAAAACTAAAAGTAGAAGCTGCAAAATCTCTTTATTTACAAGAAACAACATCTGCAGTAAGTATGGGAGTGAAAAGAATCCACTATGATTATAGCAACATTCGCAAGTTTAAGAAAGGAGATCTTGAAATAATGATTACAAAATGTATTCCACTAGATAATAGTAAAGTCTATTTTCAGCTGGATGTAACAGAACATCGTTAGTTAAATTACTTAGCACAACAAAAATATTTGCGACAAGTTCGGATAGGTGCATGTTTTCATCTTTTGTAATTCTAATCGACTTCAGTAACTTGTTGATGCTGCAAAATTCTAATTCCCAATCTGCGCAAATATTCGACGTTGCCTGCTATGCTAAAATGACCACCCTAAAAATTTGAAAGTGTTAGAAATAGACTTGAATCTACAGTTTGCGGACTTATTGAAAAATCACGGAATTGACGTTGACATAACAGACGGATTTATAAACACAGATTTGCCAGACAATTTAAAATTTAGAGCGAAGAGTGTTTACCAAGAGGTCAACGAAAGCATAAGTTCCAGGCTTGATGTTATGGCTATGACAGACAAAGGAGAAGAAATTTATGAATCTTGTGGCGACTATGGAGCAACAATTGAAGAAGCAGTAAATAATAATTTTAAAAATTTTTCTGCAGGTAGTTTATATCCATTACTTGCAGCTTTAGGTTGCATAGACCCACACACTTACGACCAAATAACAATTGAAGAATGGGAGATTAATGGAAAAGTTTGGACAGCCTATATTGGAAACCTTGTTCCTAAAATTCTTGCAGACAGACAAAATACTATTGCACCACCATCAGAATTTTATGATTCTTTTGAACGTGGAATCAAAGCACAACAACTAATAAATAGACTTCACTGGTTTCGGGGTTATTACAGTCAGTTGGACAATGAAATAACAAATAGAGAATTCTTAATGGACAACGAACTTGTTGCTGAAACAAACATAATTTTAAGTACTTTACCTATTCTTCCTAACGTTAGGTTTTATAGTTGCAGAAACTTTATCATCCTAAAAGACAAGGCTACTGACTAACAGCACAGCAGGCAACATCAGGTTTGCTGCAAGGCTGGCTGGACGTTGGAGCAATGGTCATTTTATGTCTCGTCCTGAAATAGGTTAACTAAAATCAACCATTATGGATTTAAAAGAACGGAACATTCAACAATATCTGGAGCAAGGACGTGGCAGAGAAAGTTGCAAGCCAGGTATGGCAATATCCGAATACCATTTTTATTTCTTCAATACAAAACATTCATTTATGAAAAAGATATTCCTTTTTGTACTTACTGCATCTGTGTTTAACCAAAACATTTCCGCCCAATTTTTTAAAAAAGATGCCGGGCTTGCACATACATTTTCTATTGTGGCAAGAGACGAGGTTACAGGCGAAATGGCCGTGGGCGTACAAAGCCATTGGTTCAGTGTGGGCACGGCTGTAAGCTGGGGCGAAGCCGGTGTTGGCGTGGTGGCCACCCAGTCTTTCGTAAATAAAAGTTACGGCCTCAAAGGATTGGCTTTAATGAAAAACGGGAAACCTGCTCCTGAAGCATTGAGCGAATTACTTGCTGCCGATGAAGGCCGTGAAGTAAGACAAGTGGCGATGATAGACGTACATGGAAATGTAAACTCCTTCACCGGTAAAAACTGTATTGATCATGCAGGTAATATTATTGGCAAAAATTATTCGGTGCAAAGTAACATGATGTTGGGCGACAGAGTAAATGCAGCGATGTCTAAAGCTTTCGAAGGCAGTGAAGGAAAACCCCTTGCAGAGCGTGTTTTGCTGGCTCTAAAAGCGGCGCAGGCTGCAGGTGGCGATATCCGGGGTAAACAATCTGCCGCAATACTGGTGGTTGCAGGTAGAAGTACCGGCCAGCCCTGGAACGAAAGATTGATTGATTTACGTGTAGATGATAACAAAGCACCGTTGGATGAATTAGACAGGTTGCTGAGATTGTTCAGGGCTTATGAGCATATGGACAAAGGCGACCTTGCGACCGAAAAAAATGACCTGAAAGCAGCCATGGTAGAGTATGGCGCAGCCATGAAAATGTTTCCCGGAAACCTGGAAATGAAATACTGGACCGCTATTACCCTGGCAAATAATAAAAAGGTTAAAGAAGCATCGGCTATGCTCCAAAAAATTTATATACAAGATGCTAACTGGCGTGAGTTAACAAGACGGTTGCCAAAAGTGAATTTATTAAACGTGTCGGCAACCGACTTACAAATTTTAGTGAAATAATTGTTCCTACTCATGCAGGTGTGCCCCCAATAAAAATACAGGTTGTTGACATTGAGTGTAAAAGATTTCAAAATGTGTTTGCTCGTAAAAGTTCTCGAGCCTAATGCATCGCTTCTCCCAAATCTACTTTCTTTGCC
>JANPJW010000459.1:0-10002 GCA_031425715.1 Chitinophagaceae bacterium
GAGAATGAAATATCACACGGTAAAAATTATGACCTGAAGAAATTATCACAAAAGATAGTTGCAGATCAGAATAGCGAGATCAAGGAATTTCAAGATTGGTTGAAGGGGAAATAGGCAATGGGCAATAGGCAAGTGGCAATAGGCAATTGGCAATGGGCAACGGGCGATAGGCAATAGACAATGGGCAATAGACAATGGGCAATGGGCAATGTCTGTTCCCCGAGGATGTCGGGTCAATTGGCAAACTATAAACGACAGTTTCACTTTTAAAAATAGAAGATGGCTGCAATAAATGTTAAACAGACAAAGGTTTATCAAAAAGCTTTTGAGCAGGCAATGGATATTTTTGAATTGTCTAAAGAGTTTCCTAAAGAGGAAAAATATTCGTTGACAGACCAGGTGCGAAGATCGTCGAGAAGCGTATGTGTTAACCTCGCAGAAGCTTATCGTAAGAAAATTTATCCTGCACATTTTTTATCCAAACTCACCGATTGTGATGCGGAGAATTCTGAAACAAATGTCTGGATCGATTTTGCCTTTGTCTGTAAGTACCTTGACGAAAATGATAAACAAACATTGGTCTTACGGAATGAAGAAATTGGTAGGCTGTTGAATCATATGATGCAGCATCCGGAGAAGTATTAGAGACAATGGGCAATGGACGATGGGCAATTGGCAATTAGCAATGGGCAATGGACAATAGGCAATGTGCAATAGACAATGGGCAATAGACAATAGGAATGGGCAATAGGCAATAGGAATGGGCAATAGGCAATAGGCTATAGAGAATACACAGCAGAAAACAAGTAAGATCCAATAGTCAATACGTAATAGACAATGAACAACATGTAAACATGCAATAGCAATCGACAATTGGGAACAAGCAATAGTAAAAAAGCAATAAGCCATGAGTAAGATGCAATAAGCAAAGGGTCAAATGTATTCTGGATTGTAGCTTTTGCCTACTCCGCCTTGTAAAATGTCTTCTAGTTATCAAAACTCCTTATTGCCAATTGCGTATTGCCAATTGCTAATTGCCAATTATTAAAAGAAGCTTAATAAATACAAACTAACATAATGCTTAACAAGCTCATTCTTTTTTCGCTCAAGAACCGCTTACTGGTGGTTTCAATTGCAGCGCTGATAATGGTATATGGTGTATTCACGTTGGTCAAATTGCCGGTGGATGTATTGCCAGATTTGAACAGGCCACGGGTAACCATCTTTTTGGAAGCCAATGGTATGGCGCCTGAAGAAATTGAAACACAGGTAAACCTGCCGGTAGAAACGCAGTTGAATGGTGCGCCGGGTGTGGAAGTAGTTCGTTCGGTAGCATCACCGGGATTGGGGATGGTGTTTGTTGAGTTTGACTGGAATACCGATGTGTACAGGGCAAGACAACTGACGGCAGAAAAAATTCAGGGTGTGCAGTTGCCCAATGGGATCACCCCACAAATGGGACCCATCAGTTCCGTTATGGGGCAAATCATGATGATTGCCATCACCAGTGATACTACGTCGCCGGCAGATTTGAGAACCCTGGCTGACTTTACCATTCGCAGAAGACTGCTGAGCGTAAAGGGCGTGAGCCAGGTAATACCCATTGGTGGCGAAAGGTTGCAGTACCAGGTGTTGATTTCCTCTGACAGGTTGAGGCAATACAATTTATCCATCAACGATGTAGACAATGCTTTACAACTCACCAACCTGAATACAACCGGTGGTTTTATTGACAACAAAGGTTCCGAAGTATTGATCAGAAATATTGGCCGTGCCAATACGCTCGAAGATTTAAAGAGTACCGTAGTAGCCAACCGAAATGGTTCGCCGGTATTATTGCAGCAGGTGGCCGAAGTGAAATTTGGTGGTCCCATCAAAAGAGGCGATGGATCCTTTAACGGAAAGCCTGCTGTAATACTGAGTATAGAAAAGCAGCCCGGTGCCAGCACCATTGCGCTTACGGACGATGTATTAGCGGCTGTGGAAGATATCAAAGCATCGCTTCCAAAAGATATTCATATCAATACAGATGTATTTCAGCAAAAAAGTTTTATTGCTACTTCGCTCACTAATGTAGAACATGCCTTGAGGGATGGATTTATTCTAATCATCATCATCCTGTTTTTGTTCCTGCTCAATTTCAGAACAACCATTATTACTCTCACGGCCATCCCACTATCCCTTATCATCAGTGCGATTGTTTTTAAAATGTTTGATATATCTATCAACACCCTTACGCTGGGCGGCCTTGCCATTGCCATTGGCGAATTGGTAGATGATGCCATTGTGGATGTAGAAAATGTTTACCGGCGGATGAAAGAAAACTGGGCAAGTGAACAGCCAAGACCTTTGCTCAAAGTGATCTACGAGGCCAGCAGCGAAGTAAGAAATTCTATTGTGTATGCTACAATTATTGTGGTGCTCGTTTTTATCCCGTTGTTTTATTTGCAAGGCATAGAAGGAAAGATCTTTGCGCCACTTGGTATCGCTTACATCACTTCTATCGTTGCATCGCTGGTAGTTTCGTTAACCCTCACACCGGTGTTGTGCAGTTATATGTTGAGTAAGAAGAAACATCTTGCGCACATAAACCTGGCTTTTTGGAAGAGGAAGAAAAGCGCAAGCAATGGGCAATTGGCAATGGGCAATCGGCAAGAGGCAATGGGCAATAGGCAATTGGCAACAGTCAATGAGCCGGGAGATGTAGACGCTGCCCATGAGGACGACAGCCCCCTCGTAAAATGGCTAAAGAAAAAAGATACCAAATTATTACATTGGGGTTTACAGCGGCCCAAGGCCATCATTGGAGTTGCTATTGCGTTAATCATTCTGGCCGCTGCAGTTATTCCCTTTTTTGGAACAGAATTTTTGCCACCCTTCAATGAGGGAAGTTACACCATCAATGTATTGGCACCTGCTGGTACTTCTCTGGACGAATCCAATAAACTGGGAACGATAGCAGAAAAGCAAATACTAAAAGTACCCGAAGTAGCGCTTACCTCCCGCCGTACCGGAAGAGCGGAACTAGATGAACATGCTGAACCACCGAGTTATTCCGAAATTGATGTAACCTTAAAGCCCGGTGGTCGCAACAAGAAAATTGTTTTAGAGGAAATGCGAAATAATTTATCGGTACTGAAAGGCGTAACGGTTAATATTGGTCAACCCATTTCTCACCGGCTCGACCATTTGTTAAGTGGCGTGCGGGCACAAATAGCCATCAAGATTTTTGGAAACGATTTGACCACACTTCGCACTACTGCCGAACAATTGCGAGCCACCATCAGCACAGTTCCTGGTGCAGTAGATGTGCAGGTAGAAAACCAGGTAATGGTACCGCAACTAATGGTGAAGATTGATCGCAATGCCCTGCAGCGGTACGGCTTGCAGGCCGGCAAAGTAGCGGAGGATATTGAGGTATTTTACAATGGAAAAGTGGTAAGCCAGGTATTGGACGGGCAAAAAACTTTCGATATCGTTTTGCGTACAGATGATAGCACCCGAATAAATATCGAGTCTATAAAAAATACGCAGATTGCTACGCCGGACGGTTCCTTGATTCCTTTGGAGCAAATTGCCAAAGTAGAATTAGAGAACAGCATCAGCAGCGTAAACCACGAAAATACACAGCGACGTATTGTGGTATCCGCCAATGTGCAGGGCAGGGATTTGGGCAGTACCGTAAAAGAAATGCAGGCGAAAGTAAAGAGCGAATTAAAATTAGAAGAAGGGTATTACCTGCAATGGGGAGGGCAATTTGAAAGCCAGCAATCAGCTTCGAGATTGATTACCCTATTAAGTATATTTTCTTTTGGTGGCATTTTCCTGGTGCTGTATAGCCATTTTAAAAGCAGCCGGATTGTACTTCAAATTATGCTCAATATTCCCCTGGCATTGATTGGGAGTGTGGTAGCAGTGTTACTCACAGGTGGCGTATTCTCTATTGCAACCATGGTGGGCTTCATTACGCTTACGGGTATCGCCTCCAGGAATGGTATTATGATGATCAGTCATTACATTCACCTGGTACAACACGAGGGCGAAGTGTTTGGTGATAAAATGATCATCCGTGGTTCACTTGAAAGATTGGTGCCGGTACTGATGACTGCATTGGTAGCAGCACTGGCCCTGGTGCCATTAACCATGGATGCAACTGCCTCCGGAAAAGAAATTTTATACCCGGTGGCCACAGTAATTTTAGGCGGCCTGGTAAGTTCCACTTTGCTGGATATGATCGTGACACCCGTGGTATTTAAACAGTTTGGTAAAAAAGGATTGGATAAATATTTAGCCGAGCAAAATAAAAAGGACTTTGATTAAAGAGATCCTTTTACAAAATGGGTTGACGTCAATTGAAGAGAACTTATAGTTGAAAGCGCTCTCTCGCTTTAGCGGATAAATTTGGTTCCATCTTAAAGTCAGGCTCCAGCCCACTATCCTGAAACTACTCACGGGCAATCAAACCCGCAAACATTGTCATGCTGGGGTACGAAGCGTCTTCTCTGCCTTCTTGTTAGGGCTTGTTCAAAAATCGGAGTAGCTTAGCGTACCGTTCATCTTTGCAGGCAGTCGCAATCAAAGCGGCTTTGATAGGCTCTCGTGGCCTGGTTACTAAAATAACAATCACAAAAAAGAGGCTGTCTCAAAAGCCCAAAATGACTGAATGAAAGCCGATGTGGTTTCCGTAAGTTCAACCGCCGTCAGGGTTTATAACCGCTGACTGGGTTGAGCTAACCCCGACGGCGGCTATTAGCCCCGTCGGCGGTTGATTAGAAACTAAGTGATGGTTTAAGTAAACGATACTGAAATGAAAGCCCTGAAAATCACTTAAGCGGTATAGGTTCTCCAATAAGGACCCGAATAAAAACAATGAGAGGCTGACCTTTTGGGACAGCCTCTTTTTAATATTGCAGCAGATAGATATTATCCCACCTTATTTTTTTTGATCGTTGTTTTTGGAAGCTTCTGCTTTTTAAGGGCAACAGGAGCCAGTGTACTGGCATATTTTACGGCTTCGAAAGCATTGATAATCCCGCCTGTTTTTGATATTTCACTCAACTCCACTTTGTCGTCTGTTCCGGGAATGTTTACTTTTTCACCCGGTGCAGTAGTCGTTTTTTCAATGGCTTGTTTCAATTGCTGTGGGGTAAGGCTAGGGTAGTATTGCAGGATGAATGCAGCTACGCCTGCTACAACCGGGCAGGCCATACTCGTACCACTGGCGTTACCATAAGTATTGCCACCGGGTATGGTAGAATATATTTGTACGCCTGGCGCAAACACATCTACGCTCTTTTTTCCGTAGTTGCTAAAAGAGGCTGTGTAACCACCATTTTCTGCATTACCACTGGCACCCACGTTTATCACATTGCTAGCCACGCCACGTCCGTCTGCATAAACAGGGTTTGGAAAACTTCCTTCTTCATCTACATTTTTATGGGCATTGCCTGCGGCCTGAACCAGCAACACATTTTTGCTTTCTGCATAACGATATGCATCGTCTACCCATTTTTTCTCCGGCGAAAAATCTTTACCGAAACTCATGCTGATGATACGTGCACCGTTGTCTACTGCATAGCGAATGGCGAGGGCTATATCTTTGTCATGCTCATCTCCATCGGGTACCGCACGCACCATCATAATGCTAACGTTGCTGGCAACACCATCCATTCCCTTGTTGTTGTTGCGTACCGCAGCAATGATCCCGCTGCAATGCGTACCATGAAAAGGCGTATTGGCCATTACATCGTTGTTACCATAAAAACGGTCATTGATATCGGTCTCGTCGTCGCCCACAATGTCTTTGCGGTAGGCAATGGGCGCTTTGGTAGCTGCGTCTGCTTTGCGCATTTCCCCACCCAGTTCATCCAACAATTGCTGGTTGGTAATTTCGTAACTGTCATTTGCTTTGCTGATGTTCAGGACAAAAGCCTTGATCATTTTCGCATCTGCACTCTGCGGAGAAAAAGCTTTCAGGTCCTCCCCATTGTATTCTTCCTTGCCAATTTCTTTTCTTAAAATGGAATCTCCTTTCAACAATTTAGGATACAACTGGCTGATGTAAGCCATCTCTTGTTGGTTTACATTACCTACTGTTTTTTCTTTTGCCATTAAAAAAGTTGCATATTCTCTTCTGTCTGCTTCAGAAAGACTTGCAGAATCTACCGTTTTGCCTTCCCATTTATTCTTGAGGGCATGGTAAACACGGGCGCCTTCGTAGCTGTCGGTTTTCACATTGCGGCCATCTTTGCCACCAATAAAGTTCCAGCCATAAATATCATCTACATAGCCGTTCTTATCATCATCTATCTTGTTGCCGGGTATTTCTTTTGGGTTCCTCCACAAAATTGGTTTGAGGTCTTCATGCAGGGTATCAATACCACTGTCTATCACCGCTACAATAATCTTCTGACTTTTTATATTTTTAGCTTGCACAAATGCGTAGGCTTTTTCGAGGCTGATGCCGGGGAAGCCGGTACTGCTTTTGTCCTGCAAATGCCAGTTTTTTGGAGGGGTAGCCTTTTCTTTGGTGGAAGTGCCCTGTGCAAAAGAGGCTCCGCTCCACAACAAAGCGGCCACCAAAAGTTTCGAATAGTTATACATCATGCTTACAATTTATTATTTGGTTACGAAAATAACCTGTTTTCACAAGTTGCTTCGCCGGGTTGCCGTTATTTGGCTAAATTTTACAAATCAAATCTAATGCCCTGGGCAAGCGGTAATTTATCAGTATAATTGATGGTATTCGTTTGCCTGCGCATGTACACTTTCCACGCATCACTGCCACTTTCCCTGCCGCCGCCGGTTTCTTTTTCACCACCAAAAGCACCGCCAATTTCTGCGCCGGATGTTCCTATATTTACATTTGCTATACCGCAATCGCTTCCCGCAACCGACAAAAAGCCTTCGGCTTCTCTGAGGTTGTTTGTAATGATGGAGGAGGAGAGGCCTTGTGGTACCCCATTTTGCAAGGCAACCGCTTCTTCTATGCTTTTGTATTTCATGATGTATAAAATAGGCGCAAAGGTTTCGTGCTGCACAATTTCAAAACTGTTTTTTGCCTCGGCTATGCAGGGCTTCACGTAGCAACCACTTTCAAACCCTTTTCCTTTAAGCACGCCTCCTTCTACAATAAAATTGCCGCCTTCTGCTTTGCATTTCTCTATTGCTTGCAGGTACATATTTACTGCATCAGTATCTATAAGTGGGCCTACATGATTTTTTTCCAGCAGGGGATTGCCAATTTTCAATTGGCCGTAAGCATTCACCAAAAGGTCTTTTACCTTATTATAAATTTTTTCGTGAATGATGAGGCGGCGTGTGGTGGTGCAACGCTGGCCTGCCGTACCTACAGCACCAAATACTGCCGCTACCAATGCAATGTTGAGATCGGCTTCTTTACTGATGATGATGGCATTGTTGCCACCCAGTTCCAACAAGCTTCTACCCAGGCGTTGCCCCACTGCTGCGCCCACCGCTTTGCCCATGCGGGTACTTCCGGTAGCAGACAGCAATGCAATCCTGCTATCGTTGCTCATCCATTCGCCGGTTTCACGGCCGCCAGTAAGCAGGCAACTTACGCCTTCGGGTACACGATTTTCTTTCAGTACTTTTTGTATGATCTTCTGGCAGGCAATGCCACAGAGCGGCGTTTTTTCACTCGGCTTCCAAATGCACACATCGCCACAAACCATGGCCAGCATACAGTTCCAGCTCCAAACCGCTACCGGGAAGTTGAAGGCAGAAATGATACCTACTATACCAAGCGGATGGTACTGCTCATACATGCGATGCCCTGGCCTTTCACTGTGCATGGTGAGGCCATGCAGCTGGCGGCTGAGGCCCACAGCAAAGTCGCAGATGTCAATCATTTCCTGCACTTCGCCCATACCTTCCTGCAGGCTCTTACCCATTTCGTAACTTACCAGTTTGCCGAGGGCTTCTTTGTTTATCCTTAATTCGTTGCCAATCTGGCGAACGATCTCGCCCCTTTTGGGCGCCGGCCATTGTCTCCATTCCAGGAAGGCAGCGGAGGCTTTGTCTACTACCGCATCATAACTGCTTCTATCAGCTTCGGTAACGGTTGCAATCAGCTGACCATCCACTGGTGAGTAAGAAGTGATTTTTGCGCCTTTAGATTTTACCCAGTTTAAGCCTGTAGATACACCCTGGTTGTTTTGATTGACACCGAGTGCTTTTAAAATAGTTTGCATATTTGAATGATTTAAAAATAAAAGTTTATCAACCCTGTACACGGGCAATATTTACAATTGGATTGCCAAACCTGCAGTGGTCCAGCTTCCCGGCATGATGCTACCCAGCAAATCGCTGTATCTGATATTACCAATATTGTTTACTGCAATAAACGCCGTGGCTATTTTGTACCGATAATCTACTTTAGCATTTACAAGCCAGTAGTTTTTTGTGATCGTAGCTTTTATGCCCGGCGCCTCCTGCGCATTTCTTTCTTTATAGATACTCGTAATGGCAATGTTTACTTTTTTATAAGTATATATCACAGACTGCTGCAGCAGTGTTCTTGCATGAGAAATAATATAGAATGAGGGAACAGAGTCTGAGCTGTTGGAGTTCAGAAAAGTAGCCGAGGCATTCACATACAATTGCTGATTTTTATTAAAAGACCGGCGATAGTTCACTTCCAGTTCTATGCCCGATGTTTTTACTTGTTTTATGTTTTTCGCCAGGGCGTAAGTACCCGTAGCTACCAGGTTTTCTTTGCGGGGCATGTTGGCATAAGCAGTTCTCACAAAGTCAATCACGTTATCCTGGTTGCGGTAAAAACCTACCGCCGAAAATTTAAAATGCTGTAGCAACATTTCGGCACCCGCTTCATAACTCCAGGATTTTTCTGTGGTAAGATCGGGGTTGCCAATACTGCCGCCGGTTACCAGCGCTTTGTTGTAATTATTGTAACGTTCTGTAAAATCGGCACTGCGAATTGCCCGCCCCGCATTGGCTTTTAAAACAATGTTCTTTACCCTATAAGCAACATTCGCTTGGGGCAGCAAGGCCGTGCCATAATTTTCATCGTACACCAGTCTCAGGCCTGGGTTTAAAGAAAACCTTTTGATGCCATAAGACAGAGATCCAAACCCGGCAATATGATTGTTGCTATGATTACCCCTGTCGTTTGACCGGATGCGCTTTTGCTCACCCAACAATCCAAGATTGTATTTTAAATGTGCCGATACATTTTGTGCGTGCACATATTGAACAGTGAGGCTGCTCGTCTTATTGTTGTTGGCAACGGAGCTTGGGTTGTACAGAAAATAGTCGGTGCTTTGTTTGTAAGCAAAGTCAATTTCATCCGTCGATTTTCCTTTGCTGTGTTTAAGCTTTGCATGATTCCACCAGGTGTTCACTTTTTCTGTAGCGGTATCGCTTGCAAACGTGGTATAAAAATTTTGGGAAGCAAAGTCACGGCTATCGTAGCTGCCATGCAGCATCAGTTTCCAGTTTTCATCCAGGGCAAAAGCGGCGTTGGCAGAAACCAGCTGGTTTTTGAAATATCCTTTCTCATTTCCTCTCAATGGTTGTCCGTCTGCTTTGGTAGACTGAGATCCTACTGAAAAGTTAACCTTCTCGCCGGTCTTGCGAAGTCCCGCCTGCGCTGCCAGGAAGCCATATTCTCCTGCAGCAATTCCTGCGTTGGCAGTAAGCTTTTTTTCTTTTTCAAATGCTGCAAATGTTTTGCTGATGATGTTTACAACACCACCCACCGCCTCGGAGCCGTAAATAGCGGCGGCGGGGCCTTTTAGAATTTCTATTCTTTCTATCTGCGACAGGGCGATGGGCATGTAGGCCGAAAAATGCCCGGTGAGCGGATCGTTTATTTTTATGCCATCCAGCAACACCAATACTTGTTGAAATGTGCCGCCTCTTATAATGATGTCTGCTTGTGCACCGGCCGGACCTCGTTGTTGAATTTCTACAGAAGCCGCATATTTTAAAAGATCATCCAGGGAATATACAGGCAGATGC
>JANPJW010000460.1:0-7090 GCA_031425715.1 Chitinophagaceae bacterium
CATTTGATTCATAGAAGGCGCCAGTTCATATTTCAAAGGAGCAGTTATGAGTGTTTCATCTATATGCAGCAAAACCAAATCGGTTTCGTTTTTGTAATATCGTTGCAGCACTCCGCTCACTTGTTCCTTTGTGCTATTGTGTATAAAACCTTATGACGAAAGCGAAGCGGCCTCATAAAAGCCGTTGGTAACAGCCGCTGCCCAGTCTTGTTTTTTGGTAACGTGGTATATCATGTGTCTAAGAGATTGCCGAGGAAACGGAGTTCCTCCATTTTATAATGGTTACGCTCATTATCAAAGCACTTGCTGAGTTCCTCCAACAAAAACTGGATCACTTTTTTATTGTTGAGCGGCCGGAAGTAGGAGGGTACCGGGGGCACAGAAAGCCTTTTAAAATAACTCTCAATATCCTTATGCGAATACATTTGTCCGGTGAGAGAGTCTATAAAAAATTTTATTTTTTCTGAAGGATGCCCGGCGGGGTTCAGCAATTCATATCGCTCGTCATAATACCCCAGCAAAAACTGCCGGGGAATGTTGATGGCTTTCACCGGTATGTCCAAAAGTTGGCAAAGAATAAGGTAGTTGATGCCGTTGCCGATGGCATTTCCTTTACGACTCTCCAGTGTTTTATTGATAAGGAAATGATCAGGGTGCTCGTAGTTGATTTCTACACCTTTTTGTTTGTAGTAATTAAAAAAAATGCTGTTGATTACATTCACTGTTTCGATGGGAGTGAGGTAATTGTTCAACTCCAGCCAGGTGTTGCGACGCAGTTTTTCAATTTCCTGTTTTAAGGTTTCAGGCAGCAAATCCGGATACTGATACTTAGCCACCAGGTAAGCGCCTTGCAGGAGGTCTGCATCATTGTTTCCCCAGGCAGTAAAATCTTCTGTGAGGTCTCTAAAATGAACCCGGTGAATCAACATTTCAATTCGCTCCTGGGTGTCTTCGTTTTGAATATTTTCCCAAAGCTGCTCCAGGTTTGGTATAATGTCTTTTCCGAAAGAAAGTATTTTTTCGCTCACGGTGCTGTAAACATCTTCATCAGGATCGTCTATGAGGTGTAAAAGTGCCTTTATTTGTTTGTTTTCTTTCAATCGAGGGTTTTTATGTGCCCTCAATTTCGGGCAGTATTTATTAAGGAGATCATAAAATTTTCCACAGGCGTGCACAACGTTCCCAAACCTTAAAATGAAATTTCTGAAAGAAGCCTGTGTGTAATCATTTAAACCATGGAGAAAAAACTAATAGTACGACTCCCATTAACATTTGTATGCCAGAGTTAAAAAAAGTTTTTCGATCATCTATTGTAAAATAAAATACCTACTTAGACATTTCACTTTGAGCAAGGACTTTCACTGCCAATCGGTATATAAACAAAAGGCTTAAAAGAATGGGTACTGAGTATCCGTTTTAGCTTATTCTACCCGGTTCTGTTTTGTGAAATCTTTAATTCCACAGAGACCGCTAATTTGAAGAATGCCTTACTTCTTGCCGGGAGTTGCCTTTTTTGCGACAGCTTTTTTAGGAGTAGCTTTTTTAGGAGTAGCTTTTTTAGGAGCAGCCTTTTTCTTAACTGCGGTCTTTGTTTTTTTATCAAAGGCCTTCGGCTCCTGTATCAGAATCATTTTCTTAACTTCTTCCAACGGCAATTCTGCAAGCTCTGCAGGGGTTAACTTTCCTTTTGCTCCTGCGGTAAGCTTCAGCATTTTTTTACCAAAACGTATGAATGGTCCCCAGCGGCCGTTTTCCAGTGCAATCTTTTCCTCGGGCCACTGTTGTATGAACCTATTGGCTTCTTTCTCCTGTTTTTTCTCAATCAGCTCATTGCAATCCTGCTGGGTAAGAGTATCAAAATTATAAGCCCTTGGAATGTTGATGAAGAGGTCGTTCCATTTTATAAAAGGACCAAACCTGCCTTTTCCTTTGGTGATAGGCTTCTCGTTAAAAAAACCAATTGGTGCATCTTCTACCTGTTTGGCTTTGATGATATCAATGGCCCTGCTTAGCTCCACCTCAATGGCTTCTTCGCCTTTGGGAATAGAAATAAATTGTTCGCCCCACTTTACGTAAGGCCCAAAGCGACCAATGTTTACTGATACTTCCAGCCCTTCATGTTCGCCGAGGGTAAGTGGCAGTTTGAAAAGTTCCAATGCCTGTTCCATGGAAATGGTTTCGATGCTCTGCGAAGCTTTCAATTTGGCAAACCTTGGCTTTTCTTCATCGTTTTGCGCACCAATCTGCACCATCGGCCCATACCTGCCCATGCGTGCTGTAATGGGCTTTCCATCTTCACTCACGCCGAGCACTCTTTCACCCACGGCCCGCTCAGCGGTTTCAAGCGTGTGCTCCACACCGGTATGAAAGGGCTGGTAAAAATCTCTTACCATGGCATTCCATTTTATTTTGCCACCGGCAATTTCATCAAACTCCTTTTCAATTTTTGCAGTAAAAGAATAATCCATCACATCTTTAAAATGCTGACTTAAAAAGTCCGTCACTACAAGACCAAGGTCTGTGGGGAATAGTTTGGCTTTTTCAGCACCGGTATTTTCTACTTCGCTCATGTGCTGGATGTGATCATCCTTCAATTTCAAAACCGTAAAGGAGCGCTTCACGCCGTCCTTATCTTTTTTCTCTACATAGTTTCTTTTGATAACCGTAGAAATCGTGGGGGCGTAAGTACTCGGGCGACCGATACCGAGCTCTTCTAACTTTTTAACAAGGGAGGCTTCGGTGTAGCGGGCTGCATGCTTGGTAAAACGCTGTGTGGCGGTCATTTGGTTAAACTCCAACAGCTGTCCCACTGCAAGGTTTGGCAGGCGGCTTTCGTCGCCTTCTTCGTTTTCCTCCTCATCCGTACTCTCGAGGTACACTTTCAAAAAGCCATCAAACTTAAGCACTTCACCCGTGGCTGTTAGTTCCTGGTTATTTGTGCTGATATTTATTTTAGCAGTGGTTTTTTCAAACTCTGCATCGCTCATTTGGCTGGCAATGGTACGTTTCCATATCAGTTCATACAACCGGTTTAGCTCCGCATCGTCTACGCTGTGGTTTTCCATGTAGGTAGGCCGGATAGCCTCATGCGCTTCCTGTGCACTTTCATTTTTATTTTTGTAGCGCCGCACCTGCAGGTATTTGTCTCCATAACTTTTCGCTATCTCCGCCTTGATGGCATCCATGGCTGTTTCTCCCAGGCTCACACTGTCTGTTCTCATGTAAGTAATCTTACCACTTTCGTATAATCTTTGTGCAAGCAACATTGTTTTGCTCACACCATAGCCCAATTTTCTACTGGCTTCCTGCTGCAGGGTAGAAGTAGTGAAAGGTGCAGCCGGCGTACGTTTTCCGGGTCGAACCGTTATATCTTTCACGGTATAGCTGGCACCTATACAAGTCTGCAAAAACTTTTCTGCATCTGTTGCTTCGTGTTGACGGGCGCCTTCGGCTTTGAAATTTACAGAACGATTGTTTAAATCGATTGCTGCCAGGCTGGCCTCCACCTTAAAATTATACGTAGCATTAAATGCATTAATCTCCCGCTCTTTTTCCACAACCAATTTCACCGCTACACTTTGCACACGACCAGCGCTAAGGCCGCCTTGCTGACCTATTTTTCGCCAGAGTACAGGGCTCAATTCAAAACCCACCAATCTATCCACCACACGACGGGCCTGTTGCGCATTTACCAAATCCATGTTAATGAGTCGGGGATTCTGCACCGCTTTTTGAATAGCCGGCTTGGTTATCTCATGAAATACAATTCTTTTGGTTGTTTTGGGATCCAGGTTTAGTACTTCGGCAAGGTGCCAGCTGATGCTTTCCCCTTCCCTGTCCTCATCCGATGCCAGCCATACTTCTTCTGCTTTTTTGGCCAGGGCCCTAAGATCCTTTACCACTCTTTCTTTTTCGGCTGGTACAATGTATTTGGGTTTAAAATCATTTTTAACATCAATGCCCATATCATTCTTCTCCAGGTCACGAATATGCCCGAAACAACTTTTTACCTCGAAGTCTTTCCCCAGAATGGCTTCAATCGTTTTGGCCTTGGCCGGGGACTCTACTATCAATAAGTTTTTTGCCATAAATATTTTTCGTGCCTTACCATGTATTCACCTGGTAGAAGCTTTTGTAATCCGATTATTGGCCCCTAAAACAAGCGGCCTATTTCTACTATTCCTTGTTTTTACCAGAGAATAGAATACTGCAATATTAGTTTAAAATTGAAAAATCAGATTTTTTGCAAAAATTGAAAGCTCTTACAAAAATTCGAGGATGCTTTTTTTTACAGTTGGATTCCTGTAAATTTTTTGATGTCCCAAACCCTTTGTGATCAAAAACTGAACGTGTGCAGGTCCATCTCCCTGAACCTTCAATGCATCGGCAATGGGAGTAACCAGGTCATCTTCGTCGTGTACCCACAATACAGAAGCCTTGATATTTTTAAGCGCCCTTCGCACAGAAAACCAATCTGCTGTTTTACCGCTTAGTTTAAAAATTACCTCCTCCATAGACTGGCGGATGTGTTTGCTGCTGATGCCCAACATGGCGAAAGCACCGTCAATAGCAGTACTCGTTTCTGTTGCGGGGGCTATGAGTACAAGCCTTGTACTGCTGTCATGTGCCATTTCCTCCATAGCGAGGCATACTGCAATACCACCAAATGAATGGCTGATGAAAGCCTGTATCGGCCCATACAAGCTGCAAACTTTTTTAATCATCTCGCTGTAGTCTACCGCATTTACTGTGCTGCCTTCGCTAAATCCGTGAGCGGGTGCGTCAAAGGCCAATACTTCGTAACCCTTTTCAATGAGGGATATTGCGTAAGTATCAAATTTATGACAGGTTGAAGAAAAGCCATGGAGCAGCAACACTTTTTTGGGCTGCGGATGATTGCATCGGTATCCCCTGATAGTATTGCCAGCAAGTTCGAATTGTAACTTTTCGCCTTGCAAAAAAATGGCTGCTTCTTTGCCACTGTACCTGGAAAGTGGTGTACAAAACAAGCGAAAAGCCTCCTCGCCGGATCTGCGTTTACTAACTACCGATAGCAGATTTAATTTTGCCCGAATAAAACCAATTGCCAGGTTTTTTTGTACTTTCATCGCTGCAAAATTAGCCTTTATGAAAATAACTTTAATAGGTTCTGGTAACGTGGCTTCTGTGCTGGGAAGATTGATGAAGCAGCACAATCACGAAGTGATACAAGTGATTAGCCGTGACGCAGAAAATGCCCGGTTGCTCGCAACTGAACTAGGTGCCAGCTTTTCTGACTTCGATGGAAAACCAGACGCCCATGCAGAACTATTTATACTGGCAATAGCAGACCAGGCCCTGGAGCATTTCTTTACCAGCTATGGCCTTGACAACAAAATGGTTGTTCATACAGCAGGCTCTGTTTCCATGGATGTATTGACCAAATTTTCCAGTAATATTGGTGTGCTGTATCCCCTGCAAAGCCTTCGAAAAGAAATGCAAATTATTCCCCGTATACCCTTTTTAATTGACGCTAATACGACCGATGGGCTGGAGTTTTTACAAGAATTTGCAGCGTCTATTTCAGACTCCGTAAAGCATGTGGGCGATGACGAGCGCTTGAAAATACATGCGGCTGCAGTTATTGTGAGCAATTTTACCAACTACCTTTATTCTATTGCAGAAGATTTTTGCCAGAAGGAAGATTTGGACTTTAATATGTTGAAACCGCTCATTATGGAAACAGCTAACAGGGTACAAACCGCCTCCCCATCAAAAGTGCAAACTGGCCCCGCCGTAAGAAAAGACATACTTACCATGGACAAACACCTCCGCATTTTTGCAGCTCATCCAAAACTGCGAACAACCTATTTGAGGCTTACTGATAGTATTATGAACCCCTAAGTCGATTTGTGATGTTTGATTTGTGATGTGTGATTGTGATGCGTGGCATTTATGATAGGTTTTGAATTTTGAATTTTTACTTTTAGATTCTTAATTCCATTAGGATATCCACCCTCAAACTTTCACCCCCTACATTCTGTAGGGGCAGGCTTTCGCCTTTCACCTTTCACCTTTCACCTTTCACGCCTTTCCCCTTTCGCCTTTCCCCTTTCGCCTTTCCCCTTTCTATTGGTAAGGGTAGACAATATCGGTTTGTACTTTGTAGGGATCAATGGCTTTGCCATCTTTGCCTACAGGTTCGGTCACGTATATTTCGTACGGAATACCTTTTCTCTTTTTCTTATTATCCTTTACAAAATCGGCCAGGGCTTCGTACCCCATGTTGGTGACAGCGTAGGGGCCAAAAAAGTGCGCTATCACTGCTTTATCGCCTCCAACGGTTTTTACAAAAATGCCCTTGGGTAGTTTGCCAGGCTTTTTATCAATGGGGATACCTGCTTCAAAAAAGAAAGGTGCCTTACTGGTTTTGTACCAGGCCATAGGCGACCCTGTTACGGTCAACTTATTTTTTTTAACAAACTCAGGCAAAGTAACCCCGTAAATCTTTGCCAGCTTTTGGGAAATTCTTCCGCTGCTGGCAGCACTGTCCTTTATATAGAGCACAGTGTACTTTGCAGCAATGGTATCGGTAATATTTACAATGGGTGGGCGTTGAGGACTACCATCTGGTGCTGGCTTAGCAGTGTCTTTCTTTATAATAAACGTAGTGGTAGGTTCTGCAGACTTTGGTTCCTCTTTTTTGCGATTGCACGAAATGGCAATTAAAATGAGCAATGGTACAATGGCTTGATAAATTGGTTTAGTCATATGGTTGGTATTTAAAATAGAATGGCGAACACCCTAACAAATTAAGGATTAAGTTTCTAAATAGGTCAACCAATAAAATCAATTTTTCCTTAATTAGTAATTTGAAGTAGGTTTGCAATCCAGAAATTTGTGATTATGTATAGTATTAAATTTAAGTTTGAACAGAAAGGATTAGAACCAATCACCATCAGCAAAATAGAGGCGGGTCAATCAATACTGGAGGTAGCACTCAAAAATGACATAGATCTTCACCACAACTGCGGAGGTGTTTGCGCTTGCAGCACCTGTCATTTATATGTGGAGGAAGGAGAAACGCTTGTAGAGGAATTAAGTGACCGGG
>JANPJW010000461.1:0-2878 GCA_031425715.1 Chitinophagaceae bacterium
GAGATAACTAAACTGAGCACAATCGCACACCTTACTGATACTTCCATCATCACCTTTATCAGGCTTACCTTTTTAGCAGGTAGCTATTGGTAATTAACCAACCCTATCGTATGCAGGAAAAAGACAAATCATTTCTAGAAAGTAAAACGAGCGCAAACCAGTTTGAAGAGTTTAAAGCAGGGCTCAACAAAATGAGTTCCACACCAGAAGCGGCGATCAATAAGCTGGTGTCGCTTTTCAGTAAAAAAAGCAACGACCGTTTAACTGGAAAAGTTGCAGAGCTTGGGCTGCTCCTACTGAATGAAATGCCCGGATATAAAGACAATAGTGCCCGTTATGACCGGCATGTGTCCTATAAACACAAACGCTACAACCGGATTGAAGAAATACTTGGAAATGATGACTGGAACAATGCAGACAATTACAAACTATTGATCTACTTTTTTGGTGAGGAAAAAGCGGCTTATGTGCGGCATGCCTGGCAACGCATGCGCTACCAGATGTACCTTACCGGCTGGACCCGCAGGTCGTTCAGGTCGCCGGAAAACAAGGAAATGTATTTTTCCAACCAGCTAAATTTAATTATTGATCTTATTCCGCAGGTATACAATAAAGTAACTGATTACGGCACTGGCACCTACAAAGAAGTATATACTTTTTACGATCTAAATATTGCAGAACAAATTAAATATGCGCACTACCTTTCAGAAGGCAACCAGAGTTTATTCATGCTCTGGGCGGCAGCAATTGACCTGAATGCGGAAGGGATATTGCAACAGGCAGAAGACATCATTTTTAACAAGGATGAAACAGGAAAGGTTACACGAAGCCTGATAAAAGGTCTTCTTGCCAGTGAAAAGAAAGAAGCCTGGCAACTGGTGGAAAAGCTATTACTGGCGGCACAAAGGCAGGAGGGCTTGCGCCAGACCATCCTGGAGGCACTGGATGAAACGAGTATTGGGGCATTAAAATTTATCATACAGGTCATTATTGATAACAAGCTTGCAAGGTTCTCGTCGGTGGTACGTTCGGTGGATGTATGGGCAGGGCTGGGATGGGAAAGTGAAAAGGAAGCTACGGTAAATAGGTTTTTGGAAAAAGCCTCCCTTTACCTGGAACAGCCGGAGCTTATTCCGCAGGCAATAGGAAGCGAAAACAATGCTGATGTGTACATGGCGCTATGGGCGCAGGGTGTGTACGATGTGGAGAAAACCATACCATTCCTGCAACAACTACAGCAAAAAGGAAATGCCGAAAAGCGTTGCCTGGCTTTGCTTTTTGCAAGCATAACCGGCCATTATAAACTTCAGATGCCTTTGTATTACCCTGCGCTGCAGGACGAAGATTTGCTGCCTTTAGCTTGTGCGGCAAATTCAGTTTATACGGTGGTACAACTGGGCGAAAATCATGTGTATTATAACGAACACTATCCCGGGTTGTTCAACGCCTTGCACGAAGCATATAAAAGGGCGCCGTTGAAAACCAAAACTTTTGCCAGCATTGTATTCTCCTGGCAAACGATCAAATTTGAGAAAAAAACTTTGGTACTGTCTATGCTGAAGCTGGTAAACAACCAGGAGCGGCTGGATATTGTTTTACAATATTTTGATGAATTGGATGCACAGGCAAAGAGTTCGCTAAGTGCCATCATATTACCCGATCATGCAGCGTATAGCTATGGCAAAAAGCAAAATCCGGATTTACCCATCAATGACTTTCAGCGTAAGTATGCGATGCTGCTATTGAAAGATCGCTCCGAATATGACACCGCTTTTAAGGCATTAAAGCATACCGCCTTTTCGTTAGACGAAGCCACGCTGCTTCCCGATCTTTTCAAAAGAAAAGCATCTGCCTTTCGGTCAAAAATAATAGCGTTGGTATTTAATCAACCCGAAAATGTCATCAGCTTTGTAATGGATCATATACTGCAGGGAGATACGGAGCAGCGGCTTGCAGGTTTGGATATTTTAATTCAATTACAAAAAAGCAAAAAGCTGAATAAGCAATCCGTAAAGTGGGTGTCGGCGTTTAAGGAACGGAAGACGATATCACAAAAAGAAGCAATCCTGCTCGATCAGTTGGATACTACCATTGTTAAAAAAGATTTGTCTGAAAATAACGGCTACGGGTTATATGATCCCAAAAAAATGTTTCCGATTATTGCGCAGGTAAAAAAGGCAACTTCTTTTTATGAACAGTTAGTTGCAAAACATGAATTTGGATTTTCTATGCCTTTTAAAGAGGTAAAAAAAGCTTTGCAGGAACTGGCGAGTTTATTGGAAAAGCACAGTAATTATGAATATGAAGTAGAATGGTATGATAACTCCCGTGAGACTGTGCTGCTTGGAAACAATTTCCGGAAGAAGAGTTGGAACAAAAAAAATGAAACCGATCGGGCTGCATTCGAAGACTACCCGCTTTATGAAGTTTGGGAGCAATGGTATAAAGAAACCGGCCTGCAACCACAGGATCTTTTTATCATTCATTTAAGTTGTTTTCAATCGGATCGTTTAAAGCAATTACCTGAGCGTAAGGAGCTTATTTCTTTAAAATTTTTGGAACGCTGGCATTATAACAATCCTGTGAATGAAGTGGTCAATGCGTTAAGGTATATTTATCCTTTTCCGCAGCAAAATAGTTTTTGCATTGGAGCCGCCACCCGGTTATTTGCTCATATGCCTTCAGCAATATTAACGAAAAAAATAAGCGAGAATTATTACCCAAAGCGAACGAGGGGCTGGCAGGAAGATGAGCAGTGGAATGTTTTTTTAAATAACATTAACCTATGGACTATCAATGGCGACGAAATAAAAGAATGCTGGAACCTCTATCACTGGCGGCAGCATTCCGGGTTGCCCGAATGCGTTTCACTTTATAA
>JANPJW010000462.1:0-12388 GCA_031425715.1 Chitinophagaceae bacterium
GCCGTAAATAGCCATATAATCTTTGGAACTATAATTTTTTGCAATCAGAAATTCTGCAGCCGCTACAAAATCGTCAAACACATTTTGCTTTTTTAAGCCCATACCCGCCTCGTGCCATTTCTCGCCATACTCGCTGCCACCCCTCAGGTTGGCAGATGCGTAAATACCTCCTTTGTCCAACCATGAAATTCTCGAAGGGCTGAAACCAGGGTTGGTACTGACGTTGAAGCCTCCATAAGCATACAGCATCGTCGGATTTTTGCCGTTCATTTTCAACCCTTTTTTGTACACAATAAACATAGGCACTTTGGTGCCATCTTTACTGGGATAAAAAACCTGCTCTGTTACATAACCCTCCGGGTTGAACTTCACTTCTGGCTTTCTAAATACTTCGCTCTTTCCGCTGGCAATGTCGTACTGGTAAATGGTTGGTGGAAAAGTAAAGGATGTAAAAGAGTAGAAGACAGTCTTATCGGCTCTTTCCCCACCAAACCCACCTGCAGCGCCCAATGCCGGCAGCTTAACTTCTTTTTCTAATTTACCTTCCATATCGTACACATATACCCTACTGGTAACATCCTTAATGTATGTGATAAACATTTTGCCCCCGCCTGTATTAATGCCGGCAATATTTTCTGCTTTCTCGGGGATAATGGTTTTCCAGTTTGCCCGTTCCGGATGATTAGGATCTATCAATACCACTTTTTGGTTGCGGGCTCCATCGTTGGTGGCCACAATAAATTTATTGTTGTAGACGTCTACAAAATTATATTCAAACTCACCAGCCGTTGCTATGATTGGCTTAAAGCTTTTATCGGATTTACTGTTATCATAATAAAGCATTGCATTTCCTTTGTATTTACTCCTATCCGAGATATCCAGGAAAACATATCGTTCTTCTTCGTCTGTATACACACTGTGAAAACGCAATGGGTTGGAAGGATCCTCGTACACCAATTGATCTGCTTCCTGCGCCGTGCCCACTTTGTGATAATACACCTGGTGGTTTTCATTTTTCGTGGACAACTCCTTTCCTACACCTGTGGAGGGATAGCGGCTGTAAAAAAATCCATCACCGAGCCAACTGGCGCCACTCACCTTTACCCAGGCAAGGGAATCCGGCAGGTATTGCAGGGTTTCCATATCCATTACGAAATAAGTTCGCCAGTCGCTGCCGCCGGCAGATTTACCCACCACCGCATACCTTCCGTTTTTAGAAAGAGAAAATACGGCCAGGGAAGTTGTTCCCTCAGCAGAAAACTTATTAGGGTCTAACACCAGCTCCGGCTCACCCTTTAAACCACGCTGCCTGTACAAAACAGATTGGTTTTGCAAACCGTCATTTTTGTAGAAGTAATAGTAGTCGTGATTGCGAAACGGTGATGAAAACTTAGGATAATTGTTAAGTGATTCAAGCTCATTGAACCATTGTTTGCGGTAAGGTATTTTATCCAGGTAACCGAAAGTGACCTCATTTTGCCTGGTCACCCACTCTTTGGTTTCCTCGCTATTATCGTTTTCAAGCCATCGGTAGGGATCAGCAACGGTGGTTCCGAAATACTGGTCTACTTGCTGGTCTTTTCTTGATGCTGGATATTTTATCTGTCCCATACTGTAGAAAGATGAAAGGCTGAGCAGGCCTAACGACAAGATCATTTTCATACTATAAATTTTTTTATGAAGTTAACGCCAAAATAAAGTAAATATAAAGGATGACCGTTTTAAAAATTTAGTGTGTAGTTTTGACGCATTTTAAAATCGTAATATACCCCAACCCGCAAACAGCATTTTAAAGCATGAAAAAGAAAATTACCAAAATTGGGATATTGAGTAGTGGTGGCGACAGCCCGGGCATGAACGCAGCTATAAGAGCTGTGGTGAGAACAGGCATTTATCATGGGTTAGAAGTATACGGCATCATGCGAGGCTACAGTGGCATGGTAGAAGATGAAATTATAAAGATGGAAAGCCGCAGTGTAGCCAACATTATTCAAAGAGGGGGCACCATATTAAAGACTGCCCGCTGCAAGGAGTTTTTTCTGCCTGAGGGCCGAAAAAGGGCCTATGAAAATTTGAAGAAAAGAGGAATTGACGCCCTCGTAATTTTGGGTGGCGACGGCAGCTTTCGGGGCGCACAAATTTTTAGCAATGAATATGACATCCCTTGTATAGGACTCCCGGGCACCATTGATAAAGATATAGCCGGTACTGATTTTACCATTGGCTTTGATACTGCCGTTAATACAGCGGTAGAGGCGATAGATAAAATAAGAGACACTGCAGATGCGCACGACCGCCTGTTTGTAATAGAGGTAATGGGCAGAGATGCAGGCTACATAGCCCTTCATAGTGGCATTGCTACCGGCGCCGAAAATATTCTGATACCTGAGAAGAAAACGATTATGCTGGACATTCTCTCATCGCTGGCAGAAAAAGAGAAAAGGAAAAAGCTTGTAAATCTTATAGTAGTGGCCGAGGGGGATGAGTTTGGCGGTGCCAATGAAGTGGCCCGCATTATAAAAGAAAAAATGCCCAACCAGGAAGTAAGGGTCGCTATACTAGGTCATATTCAAAGAGGCGGCTCCCCCACTTGTATGGACAGGCTGCTGGCCAGCCGCATGGGCTACCATGCCGTAGAATGCCTCATCGAAGGCAAGCACAATGTGTTTGTGGGCATTGTAAACAACAAGATGCATTACATTCCGCTAAACGAAGCTGTAAAAAAGAAACAAAGCATCAGCCACGAATGGATGAAGATTGTAAAAATTCTTTCTTCCTGATGCAGGCATAGCAAGGGTATTTACCCAAATCGTATGGTTGTGTTACTATAACATATTTTAAAAATAAATACACTTACAATAATGAGTAAAAATTTAGGTAAATATTTGCACCACGAAATGGATAAGTCAGCGGGGTTTGAGCATTCCCAAAAGCGAACTAAAATAGTTGCTACCGTTGGCCCTGCTTGCGATACCTACGAAAAGCTGTTGTCGCTTGTGAAGGCAGGAGTCAATGTGTTTCGTCTAAACTTCTCCCACGGATCTCACGAAGATAAAATTGATGTGATCGAAAAGATTCGTACCATCATCAAAAATGAGCCTTACAATATTGCGATACTCGGCGATTTACAGGGGCCTAAAATAAGAGTGGGCGATCTGGAAGACGGAAAAGTTTTTTTACAGGAAGGAGACGAAGTGATATTTACCACTCAAAAAATGATTGGCACTAAAGAAAAATTGTATGTTTCTTACCCCAATTTAACCACAGATGTCTTACCCGGCGAACGCATCTTTTTAGATGATGGAAAAATGGAACTGAAAGCGCTGAAAGTACTCAACGATACTGAAATCAAACTCAGTGTAACCCTTGGCGGCATGCTATTTCCCAAGAAAGGCGTAAACTTCCCCGACAGTGGTTTAACCATGCCCTCCCTTACAGAAAAAGATATTGCCGACCTCGCATTCATCATTGAGCATAAATTAGACTGGGTAGCACTTTCTTTTGTGCGCAAAACTGCAGACATCGTTGATCTTAAAAAACGCATTAAAGAAAAGGACAGCAAAATAAAAGTAATTGCAAAAATAGAAATGCCCGAAGCGCTTAAAAACCTGCGGGACATTATTGTAGAAAGCGATGGCATCATGGTAGCCCGTGGTGACCTGGGCGTAGAAATTCCCATTGAAAAAGTTCCTGTTATACAAAAAGACATTATTCGCAAATGCATGCACCGGGCTAAACCCGTAATTGTGGCTACGCAAATGATGGAAAGTATGCTGGACAGAACAAAGCCCAATCGTAGTGAAGTGAGTGATGTGGCCAACGCCGTGCTGGAGGGTGCAGATGCCGTAATGCTGAGCGGTGAAACCGCAACAGGATCCTACCCCACCCTGGTGGTAGAGACCATGAGTAAAATTATAATGGAGGTAGAAAAAACCTTGTATGAATATGACAGGGATGACATTCTCACACCACAGCCTCATTCGCCGTCGTTTTTAAGCGATGCCATTTGCTACAACGCCTGTAGCTTATCCAAAGATGTGCATGCACAAGCTTTGATAGGAATGACGCAGAGTGGATATACGGCGTTTATGCTGAGCAGTTACAGGCCAAAGGCTCCACTGTATATTTTTAGTAAAGAGAAGAGCCTGATCAGCCAACTAAGTTTAAGTTGGGGCGTTCGTGCTTTTTATTATGCCGAAGAAGAAAGCCTGGATGACATCATCTTTGACCAGATCGGTATTTTAAAAGAAAGAGGTTTTGTAAAATCGGGTGACGTAATTATCAATACTGGGAGTACGCCTGTGAAACTTCATTTACCAACCAACATCATTAAAATAACCAAGTTAGATTAATGGAGAAATTTCAATAAGAAAAGCTGTATAAATGTTGGTTTATACAGCTTTTTTATTTTAAATAAGCGGAAGGCTTAAAAATATTTTAAACCAGCTACTGGTAGCATCTAGTTACCTGCATCCAAAAACTTTAATAAATTCCTTTTAGCTGAATTTTTAATCTTACGTTGGTAAAAGCTATTCCAACCAAGCAATAATCCGCTGAGCCCCATAGCTTGTGTGCTCCACTTGTGAAGACTGAAACCATCGCTGTGTTCTGTAATTTTACCTTCTTCAATCTTCATGTGTGCCTTCACGTTATTAACTACTTTTTTGCCCGTACGGGAAAATGTGTAGGTGGCTACCCAGTCGCAAGTGTAGTATCCGTCGTCAAGATCTTGAATGTTACCAAAGGTCAACGAGAAATTTCTTGCGTTTTTACACAACATCTTCCACATAGCCCTCGCTTCATTTGCCTGCAACAATTCAAACATAGGATCAAAAAAAACAACATCCTGGCTGTAACAGGAGTTCATGCCGGCGGCATCAAGGTTTTGAAACGATGTGTAAAATTTAGTGATCAATTGTGCAGGAGTATCTATATCCATCTCGTTTTGTTTTGGTAAATTTAGCGATCTAAACTTAAGTCATTATGCACATACGCTTTATTTTATCGCTTGTACTGGGGTTTTCATTGAATGCCTTTACACAAAATGCTGACAGCACCTGGTTTGTAAATAACTATCAAAAAAAGGAGTTGTACATACCCATGCGAGATGGCGTAAAACTCTTCACGAGTTTTTATATTCCTAAAGATGGCTCGGAGAAACATCCGTTTTTACTAACCCGCACACCCTACTCTTGTGCGCCCTACGGCGAGGATAAATTCGTGCCCATCTGGACGAGTTATAAAATGCAATACGCCAGGGAAGGGTACATTTTTGTAACACAAGACGTTCGTGGCAGGTATATGAGCGAGGGTGTTTTTGAAGATGTGCGCCCTTTCAATAAAAACAAACGTGGAAATGAAATTGACGAGGCCAGCGACACTTATGATGCCGTAGACTGGATGGTTAAGAATATTTCTAGCAACAATGGTAACGTAGGCGTGTTTGGCACTTCGTACCCAGGCTTCTATAGCACACAAGCTGCCTTAAGCGGTCACCCGGCAGTGAAGGCTGTGAGCCCGCAGGCACCGGTTACCGATTGGTTCATTGGCGATGACTTTCATCACAACGGAGCATTTTTTCAGATAGATGCATTTAGATTTTATCCCACTTTTGGCAAGCCACATCCTGTGCCCACCAAAGATTATGGCCCCGGTTTCACGAGCCCGGTAAAAGACAATTACGAGTTTTTTTTGAGAGCAGGTAGTTTAAAGAATCTGAGTGCAATGATAGGCGATAGCATCAAATTTTGGCACGAGATGATGAACCACCCCAACTATGATGCATGGTGGCAGGCACGCAATGCCAGGGTAGGTTTGTACAATGTAAAGCCAGCCATGCTTTGGGTAGGTGGTTTGTTTGATGCAGAAGATTGCTGGGGAGCCTGGAATTGTTTTAAAGCAACAGAAAAACAAAGTCCGCAAACGAACAACAAGATTGTGATGGGCCCATGGTATCATGGCCAGTGGAGCAGAGAAGGAAGCTTTTTGGGCAATGTTCAGTTTGCCAACAATACTTCTGACTACTACCAGCAAAACCTGGAGATTCCATTTTTTCAATACTATTTAAAAAATAAAGGCAGTGTAGATAAAATCAAAAAAGCCAACATATTTTTTACTGGCGAAAACACCTGGAAAGAATTTGATAACTGGCCTGCCAACAACGTAGCGAATACCAAACTTTTTATTGGTGCAAACGAATCGCTGAACTTCAAAGAAAAGGCAATTGTAAAACCTGCTTTTTACGAGTATGTAAGTGACCCTGCAAAGCCGGTTCCATACACCGAAGACGTACACAATCGTCGCACACGGGAGTACATGACGGACGACCAACGCTTTGCCTCCAGAAGAACAGATGTACTATCGTTTGAAACGGATGTGCTCACGGAAGACCTTACGTTGGCTGGTCCCGTTATTGCAAACCTGCTTACGAGTATATCTACCACAGATGCAGATTTTGTGGTGAAGCTGATAGACGTTTTTCCAGACACTTTTAATTATGCAAAGAGTGCGCTGGTATCTGCTGCGGCACCCAACACCTACCCGATGGGTGGCTACCAGATGCTGGTAAGAGGAGAAATTATGAGAGGTAAGTTTAGAAATAGTTTTTCTGTGCCACAACCTTTTGTACCCAACGCACCTACAACGGTAAAGTTTGAACTACCAGATGTTGCACATACATTTAAAAAAGGTCATCGCCTCATGATCCAGGTACAAAGTACCTGGTTCCCGCTGGCAGACAGAAACCCACAAAAGTTTACTGACATCTACAAAGCTTCTGAAAAGGATTTTCAAAAAGCTACTGTGCGCATTTTTAGTGGCAGCACAGGTTCCTATTTTACGCTACCTATCTTAAAATAATGATGATAAAAGTTACCGGTTTCTTTTTAATGATATCCTTGTGTTGGCAAGCCCAGGCTCAACCTAAGTTGAGCCTGGTGCCCATGCCGGCAGAAGTTACACAGCCCACAACGAACGCCACTTTCGGCCTTACGAACAATACAAAAATTGTAGTGCAGGATGCTGCACTCGCTGCCTCGGCTACCTTCCTCAGCGAATCGCTCTCCACTCGCCTGGGCTACAAATTAGATATCGCCAACGCAGGCACCAGCGCTGCAGCAATTGTGTTGAAGCTTGCAAAATTGCAGAATGCAAAACCAGGTAGCTATACCCTGCTGGTAAAGGAACAAGGAATTCTCATTACGGGTGAAACTAGCCGGGAGGTATTTTATGGCATTCAAACTTTGCTGCAACTGCTTCCTGCAGCGCCCGGCAATTTTGCAATCCCCCATGTAACCATCAATGACTATCCTCGCTTTGCTTACCGGGGCATGCACCTGGATGTAGCCCGGCATTTTCAGCCTGTGGCTTTTATTAAAAAATACATTGACTACCTGGCGGCATACAAATTCAATACTTTTCACTGGCACCTTACAGATGACCAGGGTTGGCGTATTGAAATTAAAAAATATCCTCGCCTTACCGAAGTTGGCGGTTATAGAAACGGAACCATCATAGGGCACTATCCCGGAAAGGGCAATGATAGCCTGCGCTATGGCGGTTTTTACACGCAGGCTCAAATTAAAGAAGTAGTTCAATACGCAAGAGAGCGATACATAGATGTAATTCCCGAAATTGAAATGCCGGGCCATGCATCCGCGGCGATCGCTGCCTATCCCGAACTAAGCTGCTTTCCAAACCAGGATACAAGGATACCGACAGGTACGGCCTGGGTGGGTGACCGAACAGGAAAACAAGTGCAACAAACCTGGGGAGTTTTTGAAGACATCTTCACGCCTACAGAATTTACATTCCACTTTTTAGAAGATGTGGTAGATGAAGTGATGGAACTCTTCCCGAGTAAGTACATTCATATTGGCGGCGATGAAGCTCCCAAAGAAGCCTGGAAAAAATCTGCTTTCGCTCAAAAATTAATTCAGGAAAAAAAGCTAAAAGATGAGCATGGTCTGCAGAGTTATTTCATCCAAAGAATGGAGCAATACATCAACAATAAAGGTAAAAGAATTATTGGCTGGGATGAGATACTAGAGGGAGGTCTTGCACCAAATGCCAGCGTAATGAGCTGGCGTGGTGAAACCGGTGGAATAGAAGCAGCCAAACAAAATCATGATGTAATTATGACACCAGGCGGTTGGATGTACTTTGACCACAGCCAGAGCAAAAATGAAGACAGTGTGACCATTGGAGGCTATACCCCACTACAAAAAGTGTATGGCTACGAGCCCATTCCTGCTGCGCTTCCCGCCGATAAAGCAAAATATGTATTGGGTGCACAAGCTAATGTTTGGACCGAATATTTGAAATATCCTTCTACTATTGAATACATGATATTTCCGCGGATGTTGGCTTTGAGTGAAGTGCTTTGGTCGCAGGAGAAAAATCGCAATTGGCAATCTTTTCAAGAACGCCTCCCCGCCGTGCTGCAAAGATTGAATCAACAAAAAATCAATTACAGTAAAGCCAGTTTCTAAAAGCATTTTAATAGTTTCAGTAAAACGAGCACATTAAAACAGCAGTTGGAAAGAATTTTCTCTCCAACTTTTTTATAGCTGCTAGGCTACCGGCAAATCGGTCAATTTGGTTCAAAAAAAATATAGGCCTATTTTTACCTGACTCACATTTTGTACGGAAACGTTTTCACTATGACAAAAATTGACTTCACTGATTCCCTCGAAAAGATTCCTGTAAAAATTTTCCCTTCGCCAAAGGAAGGCTCGGCTTATGTTGCTGCTGTTATTGCAAAACTGATCAACGAAAAAAATAAAGAAGGTAAAAAAGCAGTGATCGGATTGGCCACAGGCTCCACCCCAAAAACGTTGTATGCCGAACTGGTGCGCATGCACCAACAGGAAGGCCTGAGCTTTAAAAATGTGATTACATTTAATTTAGATCAATACTACCCTATGGATAAAGATGGCTTACAGAGCTATCATTATTTTATGCGCAAATACCTGTTTGCCCACACAGACATAGACCCCAACAATTACCATGTACCCGATGGAATGATACCAAAAGACCAGGTGAAGGAGCATTGCCGGGAATACGAGCATAAAATAGAAGAAGCTGGTGGCCTCGACATACAAATACTGGGAATCGGGCAAAACGGGCACATTGGTTTCAATGAACCGGGCAGCGGCATCTATACCAAAACACGACTCATTACGCTGGACAACAGCACCCGCATTGCGAATGCATACGACTTTGGCAACATGAGCCAGGTGCCACGCATGGCCATTACGATGGGCATTCAAACCATCTTAAAATCTAAAAAAATAATTCTGATGGCCTGGGGTGAAAACAAGGCCCCGGTGTTACAAAAAGCGGTAGAAAAAGATGATACAGAAGAAATACCAGCGTCGCTGCTTCAAAACCATGACGACTGCACTTTTGTAATAGACGATGCGGCAGCAGCAGAACTCACCCGTTTTAAATATCCATGGCTTACGGGCGAGTGTGAGTGGGATGATAAAATGATAAAAAGGGCGGTGATAAACCTCGCCCTCAAACTTAATAAGCCGTTGTTAAGCCTCACCAATCATGACTACAATGATAATGGGCTTAATGATTTGCTAACCGAGAAAGGCGATGCTTATGAAATGAACCTGCAGGTGTATTACTTGTTACGGGATAGTATAACGGGATGGCCCGGAGGCAAACCTACAGACTCCAGGATGAACCACCCGGAGAGAGTGGATCCCTTTCCAAAAAAATCACTGATATTTTCTCCTCACCCCGATGATGACATCATTAGTATGGGTGGCACTTTTATGCGCCTGCACGACCAGGGCCACGAAGTGCATGTAGCCTATCAAGCCAGCGGCAACATTGCCGTAACAGACGAGTTCGTAACCCGCTTCCTCGACTTTGCAGTAGGGTTTGATAACATGTTTGAAAAGGATCAAAGCATGAGTAAGAAAATACTGGCCGAAGCAACGGCATTTCTTGCGACAAAAAAATCTACTGAAAAAGATTCTGAAGATATCCGAGCTATCAAAGGGCTCATACGACGCTGCGAAGCCAGGGCAACTTGTAAATATGTAGGGCTGCAAAATGAGCAAATTCATTTTATGAACCTACCCTTTTATGAAACCGGCACCATAGAAAAAAAACCTATGGGCGAAGCAGATGTTTTGCAAACGATGGAACTCTTGCAACGCCTGCAACCACATCAGATATTTTGCGCCGGTGATTTTGCCGACCCTCACGGCACGCATAAAGTTTGCTTTGATGTGGTGATAGAAGCTTTGAACAGGCTGAAAGCCCGGGATGAAGCCTGGATAAAAGATTGCTGGCTTTGGTTGTACAAAGGTGCCTGGCAGGAATGGGATATTACTGAAATAGAAATGGCCGTACCCATGAGCCCGGACCAGGTCATCAAAAAGCGACATGGCATATTTATTCACCAGTCTCAAAAAGACAGCGTGCCTTTCCAGGGGAGTGATGATAGAGAATTTTGGCAGCGGGCAGAGGAGCGAAATGCCAACACTGCAAAGTTGTTTGCGCAACTGGGCATGACGCAGTATGCGGCAATGGAAGCCTTTGTGAGGTGGCATTTTTAAAAATCAGGGTAGTCAAAAAGACAAATACCGACTACCATCCACTAGCTACAATTTAGATTGACCAAAAAAGGGCGGTTGATTGAAATCAACCGCCCCTCAAAACAGGTATCAAAAATTAATGTAAACAATTGTTTAGCCTTGCAAAATACGTCCTCCACTCGGTGAAGATAGCATGGGCGTCCTCAGTTAAACTTTGAACCAATCGAACCCCTAACAAAATCTTTCGGGCCGAACATTGAACTTTTAGACGCTTAACCGCCGACCGAACTTTCAACAATTTAAACCGCTTTAAAAACCCTCCGCACTTGCTGCTCCTGCAACAACAAATCTGCAAGCACAAAAGCTGTGACTGCCTCTAACACTACAGGTACCCTTAGGGCAATGCAAAGGTCATGTCGTCCCTTCACAGAAAAGGTTTCTACGTTGTTGGTATCTATGTTCAGCGTTTGCTGTTCTTTGGGTGTAGAGGAAGTTGGTTTTACGGCCACCCTAAAAATAAGATCATTGCCATTGGTAATGCCGCCCAGGATGCCGCCGGCATGGTTGGTAGCGGTTTTACCTGCTATGTTTTGAAGTGCATCATTGTGCTGTGAGCCAAACATTTTTGCAGCCGCAAAGCCTGACCCGAATTCTATGCCCTTTATAGCGGGGATGGCAAATACCGCATGAGCAATCAAAGACTCTGCAGAATTAAAAAATGGTTCTCCCAAACCAAGCGGAAGATTGGCAACAATACATTCTACAATACCGCCTACGCTATCTTTAGCATCAATTGCTTTTTGCAAACCTTTTTCGGTATCCGGCTCACCGCCTATTTCTGTGATGGTAGCCACACAGGAAATAGCTTCATTGGCCAGCACCAATATTTTTTTGGCCACCACTCCTGCAGCCACCAGGCACACGGTGAGCCTGCCGCTAAAATGCCCGCCACCCCGGTAGTCTTCGTAGCCTCCAAATTTTTGCGATGCCACAAAATCTGCATGGCCGGGCCGGGGAAAGCTGCGCAGCTTTTCATAATCGCCACTGCGGGTATTGTTATTTTCAAAAATGATGGTAAGGGGTGCGCCGGTAGTTTTACCATTGAATACGCCCGACAAAAAAATGGGAAGATCATCTTCTTTGCGGGGCGTGGTTCCCTTTTGCATGCCGCCTTTGCGTCGTTCAATATCCGTTACAAAATCTTCTGCACTCAATGCAATGCCGGCCGGGCATCCATCTAGCACCACGCCTACCGAAGGCCCGTGAGATTCTCCAAAAATATTTACCCTGAATATATTACCGAAGCTGTTCACAATAATTTATTTAATGATTGATTAAATGATGGTAGCACCCAATTGTTTTAAGTGGTCGTAAAATGCAGGATAAGATTTATCAATAGCACCTGCTTCTTCAATGGTAGTGGTGCCATCGGCCTGTAAAGCTGCTACGGCAAGAGCCATGGCAATCCGGTGATCATGATGAGACATCACTTTGGCGGCTGTTAACTTTCCGCCGCCTTCTATGATCATCAAATCATCCTGCAGTTTTACTAAGAGGCCCATTTTTCCAAACTCTTCTTGTAAAGTTAAAGCCCGGTTACTTTCCTTGTGTGCCAATCTGCTCACACCTTCTATAACCGATGTTCCATGGCAATAGGCCGCCAAGGCCACCAGCGGAGGAAAAAGATCGGGGCAATGCGTGGCATCAAAATGAAAAGGCTGCAATGTTGCCGGCTCTATGCTAATCTCCTCGGGGGTTATACTCATTACCGCCTTGCACATCATCAACGCCTGCAGTATGGCACGGTCTGCCTGGGTAGAAAAAACATCGAG
>JANPJW010000463.1:0-4334 GCA_031425715.1 Chitinophagaceae bacterium
TATGGTATCAGTTACAGCACCAATGGTATAGTGTGGAACTGGATAGGGTCGGTAACTACACCAGGCACAGGCAATGCATTTCCGTGGCCAAATACCAACGGTGTGGCTGCCTGGGCAAACGGTAACTGTACCGTTCCGGCAGCGGCTAACAATACCACAAATTTGTTTCTCAGAATCTACATTTATAACACTGGAAATAATGGCGTCAACTCCCATTTACGTTTCGACAATGTGCAGGTGTCAGCCACCGGTACTGCAGCCGGGGTAAACAAAACGATGCTGAATGATAGCCAGCTGTATACCGGAAAAACTTCTGGTTTGCCCGCTAATATGAGTGCCGGGCTGGCGCTAAAAAGAACAACGTTCACCGTTTCTGGACAGGGTACGAATGTGAGCATTCCTTACCTTAACCTAAGCGGTGTAGTTGGCGAAGGGGGAAACCTGACTGTTTCTGATAACGCTATCCTTCAAATCAGTAGCGGATCAAACAGCTTTTATGTAGACAGTGCCAAAGGCAGCATACCCGCATCTGCAATAAACATATTAACGGGTGGCAAGCTTGTACTAAACAATACACTCGAATGCCAGGGCATTCTTAACATCAACAACGGAATGGTAGAATTGAACGGGCAAAGCCTGCTAATAGGCGGAAGCATCACGAGGAACACAGGTGTAATAAATGCCAGCAGCGGAACCATCCAAATGGTAAACAAGAAGGCTGCTCAACCGCTTTCGGGAGCTTTCTTCTCCGGAAAAAAAATAGATAAATTGGTGAACAGCAATTCCTTTGGAATTAATATTTCTAATGTGGGCAACGATACCCTGATTGTGACAGGTGCCCTTAGTTTCGGAAACGTAAACAACTCAACACTTAGTACGGGAAATAACCTTACCCTCGCCTCGTCCGCCACCGCCACTGCTGCTGTGGCAGACCTTACCAACAACGGTATCAACAGCGGTAATCGTATTACCGGAAAAGTAACTGTGGAAAGATATATTTCCAATGCGGGTAAATGGAGATTGCTTGCTGTACCTACCAACAGTGCACAAACCTTTAAACAATCATGGCAGGAGAATGCAGCCACTGCAGGCGCTAACCCCGCTGCCGGTTACGGCGTGCTGATAGGTGATAACAAGTCTACCTGGGCGACCAACGGTTTTGATCTGTACACCCCGGGTGGGGCTACCGTGAAAACATACAATGCGATTGGCGGATCATGGACCGGCATTACAAGCACAGGGTCGGCCATAAAAACAGCTGGCGGGTATATGGCTTTTATTCGCAGCAACCGCTCGGGCAGTTTAAGTGCAACTACCATGCGTACCAGTGGCGATTTATACACTGGTGTTCAACCTGTGATCAATGTGCCGGCCAATCAATTTATGGTGGTGGGTAACCCCTTTGCCGCACCGGTGCATTTGAACAACATCAACAAGCAGGGATTGCAAGACGCTGTGTATGTATGGGATCCAAAAGCAGGAGGTGGCTATGGTTTAGGTGCTTACCAAACCCTGTTGAAAATGGGAAATGATTATGTAGTTTTTCCTGGCGGAGGAAGTTATGGCCCTCAACTATCTGTGGTTAATACCATCGAATCGGGCCAGGCATTTTTTGTAAAAGCACTACCCGGTGGCGGAACCATCCAGTTTGAAGAAAACGATAAGCAAACCGGCAGCCGCATGGTATTTCGTGCAATAAGGGAAAACAGCCCCATGCTGCGTGCTACCCTTTTCTCGGTAGCAGCAGACACTACTACTTTATTGGATGCAGCCATGGTTAATTTTGACAGCGCTTACAGCAATGCTGTAGATGAAGATGATCTTCAGAAATTTACCAACGGTAGTGAGAATGTAAGTATCAAAAATGGTTCGGCCTTGTTGATGGCAGATCGCAGAAACGATGCAACAGTGCAGGATACCATCCGCTTAAATCTTACCGGCGTAAGGGTTCAAAACTACAAGTGGACTATCACGCTGGAAAACATAGCTGCCAGTGGCCTTGCAGCTTATTTAAAAGATGCGTATACCGGCAGCCTTACTCCCCTGAATATGGCCGGTAGCACAGAATATGCTTTTCCTATGGTAAATATTCCGGGTGCTTACGCAGCCAATCGTTTCTCCATCGTATTTAATGAAGCAGTTGTATTGCCGGTTACTATTACCAGCGTGTCTGCCATCCGCAGCACTACAAAAAGCAACCATGTAATGGTAGATTGGAAAGTAGAAAACGAAGTAGCCCTGCAATCTTACGCAGTGGAGCACAGCAGCAATGGCAGTAGTTTCACAACGTTTAGCACTTTGAACATTACTGCAGGGAACACCGCTAGCAAGTCTTATACACAACTGCACACACAGGCCATAGAGGCAGATAACTTTTACCGCATCAAAGCCATCAGTCTCAGTGGTCTCGTACAATACAGTGCCATTGTAAAAGTAGCAGCTAATAAAAAAGAAAGCACTGCAGGCATCAGCGTGTATCCTAACCCGGTAGTAAATAAAGAAATGAATGTGAAGTTTGCCAATAAGCCGGTAGGAACTTACTATGTAAAATTGTTAAGCCAAAGCGGTGCCGTTATTTACCAAAATAAAGTAGCCATCAGCAGCAGCAATGCAGCCAGCACACTGCAGCTTCCTGGCAACACTGCCGCAGGTAGTTACCAACTGGTGGTAACAGATAGCAATGCAGCAAAGTCGGTTGTACCCGTAATTGTTTTGTAATTTTTGATTGATGATTTTAGATGTATCATTTACGTGCATGCTGCATTGTTTAAAATCATAAATCAATCGTAAATCCCTGAATAGTGTTGACAGGTTTTATACTGTTTCGTTGTTAAAAATAATGACTGTTTTTCGATCTTTCTTTTGCTGTATATGTCCTTTTTCAACTCCATCAAAGCAGTTATTCTGCCTGTTGCTTCCTGCCTTGCTCCAGGGCCGCCGGGCCGTGTATTTGCTTCCCGCATTGGCGGGACTGTATTCGCTTTTTGTTCTCATGGCTTTGCCATATGGAACATTCCGTCTTCGACGGAACCAAAGCGAATAAGGCTCCTCCACAAATACTGGTGAAATTGTTAGAGGGGCAGCTCAACGATTTCAAATGCGATTATGATTCATCACCCTAAGCCACATCCGACATCTCCCGATAGCTTTCGGGATCCCCCATCAAACCCTTTGCGGTCTTTGCCTCCTTTGCCCCTTAGCGTGAAATCAGGGACGTACAACGTACGCAGATCATAAATCACAAATCACACATCGCAAATCAAGAGAATTCTAATTACCCATATACACTTAAAACAAAAAGACGCCTGAGGGCGCTTTTTTATGTACCCGTCCCAATCGGGCAAAGCCTATCTTTACGAACCGCTTCATAAATGATGTACAACCAACACCCAGGCACCATGCGTAACGACTTTCCAAATAGGTTGCAGTCCTTGCCGGGTGATGGCAAACCCAACCTGTTGTTGCTGCTCCGGCTGGTATTGATCACCTGGTTGGTTTCTAAAATAATTTGTTATCCTTTATGGATGGGCGACCGGGATTTTCCTACGGTGCCTGTGTTCGATTGGTTGCTTCAGGTACCTGTTGCAGCGCATGCGTTGCTTTTTTGTGCATCGGTATTTACCATGGCAGTGGCTGTATTTTTTCCACACAAAAAGTTGCTGGCAGCTGTGGTTATTGTAGAACTCTTATCCTGCCTGCTCGATCAAAATCGTTGGCAGCCCTGGGAGTACCAGTTTATATTTATGCTGGCAGCGTATCTCTTTTTAAAAGGGGAGAAGTTGCTGCTCCCCGCCTGGCAATTTATCCTGGTTGCACTTTATTTTTTCAGCGGCCTTGCCAAATTGCAACCTGCTTTTATCCACGATATCTGGAACAACCTTATACTCCGCAACTGGCTTGGCATTTATACAACCGATGCCTGGGTCTTTCGCCTCGGCTATGCGTTGCCGTTACTGGAAATGGGTGCTGCCATCCTGCTTTGTTTTAGCCGCTTCAGAAGGGTAGGGATTTTTTTGTTAGTAGCTATGCACCTGCTCATCCTGCTGTTGCTGGGGCCCCTTGGTTTAAACCGCAGCGCTGTTATTTGGCCATGGAATGTAGGTATGCCTTTGCTGCTGATACTGCTCTTTTACAATCCTCCCCTGCACTTGCCCCACGCTTTTTTTAAGCAACCTTTTGCCTGGCTGTTGGTAGCCAGCTTTGGCATCCTGCCCTGGTTGCATCTGTTGGGCCGCTGGGATCATTATTTGTCATTCACCTTGTACAGCGGGGGCGTGTCGCAACTGTACATCTGCACCGATGACCCGGCAGCGCTCCAAGCCATAGCGCCCTAT
>JANPJW010000464.1:0-5788 GCA_031425715.1 Chitinophagaceae bacterium
ACATAGTGACAGTTACAGACACACTCGGTTGCCCAAAGGCAATCAATGATACCATAATTGTAAAAGTAATTCCACCGCTGAAGGTAAATGCCGGCCCCTCCGATACCAGCATTGTAAAAGGCCAACAATTATTTTTGCGGGGCACTGGTGCGCTCAACTACACATGGGTGCCAGCCACCTGGCTAAACAATTCCTTTATTGCGAACCCGGTGGCTAAGCCGACAGATAGTATAAAGTACATACTTGTTGGGAGAGATGTAAATGGTTGCGAAGGTACAGATAGCATTAATGTAACAGTCTTTAGTATAGAACCAAGCATGTACGTACCCACAGCTTTTACCCCTAATGGAGATGGTATGAACGATGTGAGCAGGCCAATTTTGATTGGAATGAAATCACTCACTTATTTTAGAGTGTACAACCGTTTTGGAGAGTTGGTATTTACAACTTCCAGGTTTGAAGAAGGTTGGAACGGTGTATTTAAAGGAAAGCCACAAGACACCGCTACTTTTGTGTGGGTGGCGCAGGGGATAACCTACAAAGATGAAGTCATAAATAAAAAGGGACATGTCGTCCTGATCCGATGATCAGGATAGTTATGAATGCTGAGTGATGAATGCTGAGTTAGGAATGATGAATTACGAAGTACGAGTGACGAATGTAGAATGAAGAACTGCTACTTTTGACTTTGCCCATTGACCACTGACCATTGACCCATAGACAATTCACCATTGACCCATAGACAATTCACCATTCACCAGTCACCCATTCACCTTTGACTTTCCTAAATTGCATCCATGAAAAAAACCGTTTTTATCTCCGGGGCTACTTCCGGTATTGGAAAAGCCTGTGCCGAACGATTTGCAAAAGAAAATTATAACCTCATCATTACCGGCCGAAGAAAAGACCGGCTTGACAGTCTTGAACAAGAACTGAGAGGCAGTTATGGAATTGACGTGCACAGTTTGTGTTTTGATGTGCAGGATAGAGAAGCTGTGTTTGCTACTATTCAACAACTTCCGGCCGCCTGGCAGCAGATAAATATTCTTGTGAACAATGCTGGTCTTGCATTGGGAAAAGAACCATTTGACGAAGCCGATATGAACGACTGGGAAACCATGTTGAACACCAACGTGCATGGATTATTATACGTAAGCCGTGCCCTGTTACCATTGCTTAAAAAAACCGGCCAGGCACATATCATCAACATGGGTTCTATAGCCGGCAAGGAAGTGTATGAAAACGGCAATGTGTATTGTGCCAGCAAGTTTGCTGTAGATGCCATCAACAAGTCTATGCGTATAGACCTGATGAAACATGGTATAAAAGTTACGGGCATTCATCCCGGCGCCGTGGAAACAGAGTTTTCATTGGTACGTTTTAAAGGAGACGAGCAAAAAGCAACTGCTGCTTACGAAAATTTCGTTCCACTCACCGCAGGAGATATTGCTGATACTGTTTTTTATTGCGCCTCGCTGCCCGCTCATGTTTGTGTAAATGATTTGGTGATCACCTGTTTGCAACAGGCCGGCACTTATTATTTTCATAAAACAAGCTGATAAATACACGGGAGGTATGAAGCATTTTTAATTTAACATCTCCTAAAATCTGTCCACAATCTTTAGTTTAGGGCGCTGCACAATATTATTGGGTCCATGAACGTTACACGTGTATAAAACCTTTAGGTTAGTTAGAAAAATTGGTTTACACTTGCTTATCCATTTATCTGAAGCCGCACACATGAAAAACCTAATACCGCATTTTGCACTTATCCTCGTGCTGCTTACCGCACAGAACGCAGGAGCGCAAAACGTTATACGGCAAGTACCTTGTACCAACGCCGCCATTTTACAACAAGCAGACAGCATTAAAGCCAACCTTGCCCTTGCCGGATTTATTGTGGTGAAGGAAGCGAGCATGTCAATGGAAAGCGAGTATGAAGTACCGGTGATCGTGCCCATGACCCAAGGAAGCTGGTACCAATTCGTATTTATAGGTGACGTTACTTCAAGGCTCTATGAGGTACGCATGTTTGACTGGAACGAAAAGCAGGTGGTTTACCAGAAGAACCTCGGAACAGATGTGGGTGGCAATGTTATCAGATACGACTATATCCCAAAATTTTCTGAATACCACATGATGAAACCAGTGCAAATCAATAAAAAGAAAAAAAAGGATTTGTGCGGATATGTAATACTCCTGAAGAAGGTAAAGTAGTGTAAAGTTTAGTTATTATACATGTCCTGGCTTTTCCAAGCCGGGGCTTTTTTTATTATAACCCTAAAGCTATCGGAACATTTTTTCTTACGTCATTCGTCATTGGTCATGCGTCATTGTGAAACCGGCATCAGTTCAACATTCGTCGTTCGTCATTTGTCCTTGAGTCATTGGGTCACTCGTCATTCGGTATGTAGCAGTACAGGATTAACTCTACATTCATTACTCGTCATCCGTCATTACGCTCCCGGCCCGTTTATCATAATTTCAAAAAAAATCCCCACCACAAAAGGTGAGGATTTAATATAACTCATTTAGAAAGTCTTACTGCGCAAGCGATATCCTCACCTGCACACCAGCCCTTGTATTCACCGTAGGTGCACTAGAAGAAATATAAGGTGTTACCCTGCGCTGATCAAAGTACAATTTCAGGTTTACCCGGTTGTTTAAGAAATAATCAATTGTGGGTGTGATGGTTACTTCCTTACTACCACCCGTGGCAAAATTATTATCCTGGTCCAGCCTACTGTTGGCTGTTACATTGTCCCTTATCCTCAAATCTAACCTAAAGTTGATCTCGTTATCCAGCGTACCTTTTCCGTCTTTGTCAAGGAACTTCGGCAGTTTCAAACCGGCCAGCAACTTCAGTCCTCTTTTACGATAACCTGCACCTATCACAAACTCAGTACTACGGACCTCACTCAATTGAAAATCGAACAAACTCAGGCTCAGCATACGTGTTTTAGTGTACTCAAACTTTGCCTGCAGTTGATTTACAAACATCATATCGAACCCTACTAAGGGTGAAAACTGTTCGTTGATGGTAACATTCGGCACCAGGAAGTACGGAATAAAATTGTTGGATACCGTGTCAAAAAAGGATGGATATCCAAAGCGTGATACATCCTGGTAAAGCAAAGCAGAGGTAAAGCCGTTCATACTAAGGCTGCCATTGTAGCCATGCGACAAGGTAAAGTTGGTAAAAATCTTGTCGAATCCTTTTACCCGGTTCAGGCCATTGTAATCCAACTTCCAGTTTGGCTTGGGCATGATGGCTTTGAAAGGATTGGACCGGATATTTTGATTCTGTTGATTAATGAGCGACACATTTTCAGGATTTTGACCAGTGTAAGCTGCAATAAAGGAAGGTATCAATACATCTACAGCATATTTGGAATAACCCAAATAATAACCATCGGCACCCACCTGGTTATTGGTGTAGGGGTTTTTTTGGCCGAGGCGTCGGGAGAGAACAATACGATTTGCCTCAAACTCCTTAAAGGTTGCTGAAACCCTGTTGGGATCAAACTTGCCAAACAAGGTTTTAAAAGCTATATAAGACACATCAAAACTACCGCCCACATAAGGATTCAAATGCTGAAAAGTTCTGTCGGTGCCCCCGGTAGTGTCTATAAAACGGAAGGTTTCGTTGTAATTTTTATTAAATGATTTTGTAAGATTTACTGTGATGATCAAATCCCGCACAGGCTCTATCTGGCCGCTTAAAGTGAGCCGTTGGTTAAATGTTTGCTGAAAGAGATAATTGAAATTCGTGTCCTTTGTGATGAGCCCTCTATCCGCTTTCCTGTTCAACCAGCTGGTGTCTGGCTGAGAACCCAGGATGAAATCAAAACCTGGCGCCATACTTTTAAAATTCTGACCTACAAACTGTGTGCTGTCTGTATAGCCCGGCAGGCGTGTATTGGCATCTTCAGAGAAACTTACATTTACATTTTTAACGCTGGTAAGCAACTTGCCAAATATGCGAGCCGGGGTACCCAGGTAAGGCACGGCTGTTTTATCAAGTATTTTCCTTGTTTGCAAAACCCTTCTGCCACTTTTCAATGTAACGCTGTCGCTCACCTTGGTATAGCGGTTTTTCCACTTTGCCTTATCCTCCGGGTTGGATGGTACATCCAATTGCTTCAGCCATTTTGATTTTTGATAGAGCTTGTTGAAATCTAGTTGAAGGTTGGCTTCTTTTTGTTGCCCATTTTCCAGCGTATTGCCTAATTCTACTGCCAACCTGGACGCTCCAATCCAGCGGTACGTTGCCTGGTATTTAAGATTTATTGTGGTCCAGTCCAGCAAGGGAAGCTTGGCAGTGGGCAAAGTGTAAGAGAAGTTGGCTGTCTGATAAAACAGCGTGTTTCTGCCACCTTTCAATAGGTTCCTTATCAAAGAATCTTTTTTTGCCTTGGTATCTATCCTGCCAATGGGCTCGTCTATCCGGCTATTGTTGGTGGCCACATAATCAAACGAAAGCGCCCTCGTAAAATTCCACCGCATAATATAGTCCCGTTGAAAAACAAAGTACTTGTCATACGTCTCTGGAATGGCGTACTTAGGTGCCCCGATACTCCTTGGCCTTACCACTCCAAACTGCCTGCTCACATCTGCCCTAAAACTCAACTGCGCCGGCACATAGTTTATGTTGAAATCCTTCAGGAGATCAAACCAGTGATGCTTGGTTTTTTTAAACATCTTTTTGAAAGGCTCAAAATATCTTGGCTGCGGAGAAAAATTATATCCCAGTGCCCCACGATGGCGGGTTACATCATTATATTCAATGAGCGGGGTATGGCTGCTTGTTTTGATGTAAGAATAGCTCACATCCACATTTTCAATATCATAGATCTTGGGCTTTTTGCCATTGGTCTTATTTTTCTTTACGTTGGTAAAATTTACGGTGGTAATTGACGTAAAATCTACAGCGGCGTTTCGGATAGAATCCTTAGCGGCTGAACCATTGTCTTTCAGCTTGTCTTTTAGTTTAATATCCTGGTCAAAGGGATCGTACTCAGGAGTGCTGGTAGTTTGCGAATAGCTTGCAAACACCGGTATCGACATGCCGATCTTTTTCGGCAATAGTTTGCCAAGCTCGAGGTTAGCGGCTACGTCAAACTGAACAAAGTTGTCCCGGTAGCGATCGTTTACCCTTTGCTCCAGTGTACCAAAACCCTGGGTGTGCACATTGGCAGAAAGCGATACACTTCCCAGGTCAGACAGCAGCAAGTCTACCCTACCCAAGGCAGCATAACCACCTTTTTCATCCAGTGACGAAAGTCTAAGTTCATTGGCCCACACTTCTCCACAAATGGGTTCAGAAGAATTGGTGTTCTCCACGCCAATGAGCACCCCTTTAATTTCTCCGAGATTGGGGCTTCCCATTACGGAGTATTCGTGGCCATTTGCCTGTAGCTGTCGAAAAATCTGGCCCAAAGGATTGTTGCTTAAGTTCCTGGACTGTTTCAATTTTGTTAATAGCGTAAGGTCTACATCCAGGGAATTTCGGGGGTTCCAAAGCGTATCGTTGTACTCGTCGGAGTCAGGATTTAAACTTCCCGCTCCATGCTGTGTGAGGATGAGTGGAATCCTGATTTCGTAATAATTACTCACAAAGTCTGTCCCCAATCTTACAACCGCCGTAAGGTCTCTGTCTTGTATAGAACCAGGATCTGATTTTACGGCTCTTTCTGCATGGAGGTACATTTGAAATTTACGGAACTGGCGAAGATCCCTGTTGGCAAAAGTTTGGAAAACAGCCTTACCATCATTTTGAGAAAGGTCG
>JANPJW010000465.1:0-1682 GCA_031425715.1 Chitinophagaceae bacterium
TAAATACCTGCATCAAAAACCCAGGCAAACAAAAGGAAACAGAACAGATGCTCACCTGTGGCAAGCCATCCGCAACACTATTTTTTACATTACTTACCAGCCACCCGGCGCATAACTTAAAACGGTTGTATCCTTTGCCTACCCGGCAGCCTGGATATTAAAAATCAGCGTTGTCGGCAAAAAAACTTCATACGGTAATTCATTAAAGCTGTTAAAATTCATACTATAAATGCAAGGTTATTTAATATCCCCTCACAATTTTATCTGTTGGTAAAAGCAGTATCTAAAAAGTACTTTTTAAATTGTAGTAAATAATAAACCCCGCTACAGCGGGGTTTATTATGAATGTTTTTAGCGCTTATCTTAAGAAAAGCAGTTCCCTGTATTTTGGCAACGGCCAGTAATTGTCATCCACCATCAGTTCCAGTTTATCTACATGGTACCGGATGATGTCAAAGTAATTGCCTTTTACATCGTCGCAGTAGGCGATGGCCTTGTCACGCATGTCTTCAATTTCATTGGCAACTTTTCTTGCTTCAATCATTTTTTCTACATTGTCTGCAATGGTATTGATATGCTCACTTATTACACCCAATATTTGCTTTTGATTGGCATAAGAAGTTTCCGGCAGCCCCACTTCTTTTAGCCCCACAATGTTTTTGATGATATCATTCTGGTAGCGCACGGCTGCAGGCAAAATAAGGGTGCTGGCCAAATCGCCCATTACCCTTGCTTCTATCTGCACTTTTTTTACATAGGCTTCCAGCATAATCTCGTGCCTCGCTTCCAGTTCCGGGTGGCTGTAAATGTCATTGTGCTTAAACAAGTCTTTAGATTTGTCGGTCACAAATGCATCCAATGCCAGCGGCGTTGTTTTTACATTTGCCAAACCTCTTTTCTCTGCTTCCTGTGCCCACTCTTCGCTGTAGCCATCCCCTTCAAACAATACCGCTTTGCTATCTACAATATATTTTTGTATGATCTGCATCAGGGCTACTTCTTTCTTTTCACCTTTTTCAATAATGGCATCCACTTCCTGCTTAAAATTTTTCAGCGTTTGCGCCATGATGGTATTGATGGTGGTCATGGGGCCGGCACAGTTAGCCGCTGAACCTACCGCCCTGAATTCAAACTTATTGCCGGTAAAGGCAAACGGGGAAGTACGGTTACGATCGGTATTATCCAGCATCAGTTCTGGTATGCTCTTATGAATATCGAGTTTTAAAATCGCTTCATCCTGTTCGTCAAAATGGCCGCTCACACGGGTTTCCACCTGGTTCAACACATCGGTTAAATATTTGCCGATGAAGATAGAAATGATGGCAGGCGGTGCTTCGTTTGCTCCCAGGCGATGATCGTTGCCGGCGCTGGCAATGGTTGCCCTTAGCAGGTCTGCATAGTCATGCACGGCCTTGATGATGTTCACAAAAAACGTAAGGAACATCAGGTTGGTCTTGGGCGTTTTTCCGGGTGCCAAAAGATTTACACCAGTATCTGTACTCAAACTCCAGTTGTTGTGTTTGCCACTACCATTGATGCCGGCAAAAGGTTTTTCATGCAGCAATACCAGCAGGTTGTGCCGCTTGGCCACCCTCGTCATCACATCCATCAGCAAAGTATTGTGGTCTACCGCAAGATTGGCTTCTTCAAAAATAGGAGCACACTCAAACTGTGCAGGTGCC
>JANPJW010000466.1:0-11450 GCA_031425715.1 Chitinophagaceae bacterium
CAGGATCAACAGGCTTAAAGCCATATTTGTAATAAAACCAAAATGCTCCGCTCTCAATGCCATCGGGGTTATTGAGACCAAATTGAGAGGGTTCTATTTCAAAATAACGAACGCCGAAATGCTGCTTAAACACCCGCAGTAGTTGGCACAACAGGTAACCCGATTCGCCACCCCTGAATGGATCAAAAATGTTTAACCCAATTTTTGCTCTATGCCCAAATGCCCAAACACCACCATAGGAAACGGGGATGCCATTTTTTAAAAAAGTAAAACCAAAATAAGTTTCCAGCGGTAGTTGTCTTTCTGCAATCATAGAATATACTGCCAGCACTAAGCCCCGATCCAGGTTGTACAGTCGCATCGTTTCCACTTGTAAGAATGTGGCAGGATCAATTTCTCTCACCGTTAAAGCCATTGCATTCTTAACTACTTTTAGCACCTGTTCTCTTTCTGCTGTGCCGGGTATTGCTACTGCCGGCAGCGGCTCATTCAATAACTGATCAACATCAAATTTTTTCAACAAAACATTGTGGTAATAAACCTCCTTTACCCCACTGCGGTTAAAAGCCCGGCTAAATTGCATGTTGCGTGGAACAAGTTTTACATACAGGTCCATTCGCTCAATAAAAAGTTCTTTTAACAATGGCCTGTCTGCCAGTTCCCTCATTTGACCCACCAAAAAAGGAACGTACTGCGCCGGTTTTATTTTCAGTACTTCCAGCAACCTTTCATTATCTAAACCCGCAGTTGTTTCTGCTTTTAATACTGCAGGTAATGTGATGTTCAAAATATCATTTAGCAAAAGGGATGGGTTATAAAACGAATCAAATTCTACCCGCAGGTCTTTGTGATGTAGCAGCCAACTTAAAAAATCGGGCGAAAAACGGGTGACGATATTTGCATAGGGCAGGCCTTCGTCTTCAATAAGTGCTTTATTGCTGTTTTTATGTTGCCTGCCATAGGATGCAATGCGTTTCAATTCTTTTTCTGCCAAAACCTTAGATCGCACGCTATCAGGATATGCACACATAAACAATAAAAGATCATGATAATTCAGTACCGATGTGCCACCAGGCAAAGGCATGGTGCTGAGGGCTTTTATGAAGGCAGATTTTTTTAGGCTCGATGTCTCATCAAAAAGATAAATGACTTTTTGCAAGCTGTTGATAGTACGAGAAAAAGTTTGCTTCATATGAAATGGCTGTTATGTGACACCGAAGAATCAGGCTATTGTACAGCTAATGTACTCATTCGGTTGTGAAGCACCAACGGCCCGGCCCCGGCAACGCCATCGCACGGTTGATTGCAAATCATTCAAAACATACCAGCCAGAAAAAAATTATGACATTACAAACCTTTAGTTGGTTTGAAAAAAATATTCCACCGCAGCTAATATGCCGGGTGCACAAATCTTACATGGTTGCTATCAGTAAGATTGAAACCGTTGAAAAAGACTGTATCTATATCGCAGGTGCCAATCCCCATATCTGAAACTTACAAAGAACATTTTTTTACATTGATTGGGCAACAGGCTTAAAAATGAATTGATCTTCATTAAACGTTCATAGAAGATGGCACTTCTGCATGCAAAATTTTACTATTCACCAAACTGGAAATACACTTTTCCAGGTCTTGATGAATTAAAAAATTGGAGAGATCATACATACCAAATAGGGAAATTGTAAAAATTAATTTTAAAAAGCCACCCCCTAACTTTGCCCCACTTTATGTACAACCAGGCAAGACAAACATTAAAATTAGCCTTCCCCATAATTTTGGGAGAGTTGGCCCAAATGGCCTTACATGTAATTGATACCGCCATGGTAGGCGCTGTTGAGTACAAGCAACTGGCTGCTGCTGCATTGGTAGTAAGTGTAATGAATATCCCTTTTGTATTTGGCATTGGTATTACCATAGCCGTTTCGCAAATGGTAAGTATGGCTCATGGAAAAGGCGATGATGGAAAAGTCAGTCATTATTTATACAATGGATTTTGGCTTTGCCTGTCTACCGCAATCATTATTACTCTTGTATTGCTCTCCAATACACAGATTTTATTTCACCTTGATCAGGATGCAGCGGTCGCTACGTTAGCGCTGCCCTACATGAATCTCATGAGCTGGAGTGTGATACCAATGATCTTATTTTTAACCCTTAAAAGTTTTGCAGATGGATTGGAGCTCACCAAAACAGCTATGTTACTTTCCCTGCTGGCTTTGCCCGTCAATATATTTTTAAACTGGCTGCTAATTTATGGCAACTGGGGTTTTCCCCGGTTAGAATTAATTGGTGCAGGTTGGGGAACGCTGCTTACGAGGATCCTCATTTTCTTATTGCTTTTGTTGGTTATAAATTACCATCATAAGTTTAATAAATATATTGCCCTACGTAAAGAGCAGTGGATGTTTAGCTGGCAGGCGCAGCGGGAACTGCTTCATATTGGCATCCCCAGCAGCTTTCAAATTACGCTGGAAGCCGGGGCATTCGCCATCTCAGGAATTATTATAGGAACCATCGGCGCTGTGGAGCTTGCGGCACATCAAATTGCGCTAAGCCTGGCCTCTATAACTTTTATGGCAAGTATGGGTTTAAGCCAGGCGGGTGCCATACGTACCAGTAATGCCAATGGTAGAAAAGATAATGGAGCCATTAAATTAATTGGAAAAGGCACTTTAATAATGGCGTTTATCTATGGCACTAGCTGCGCACTATTGTTCATCTTCTTTCGCAAACAACTCCCACTGATGTTTAACAATGATACGGAGGTGGTTGCTTTGGCCGCATACCTCTTAGTTTTTGCGGCTCTTTTCCAAATTTCAGACAGTGTGCAGGTAGTTAGTGCAGGATTATTAAGAGGTGTAAAAGATGTAAAAGTACCTACCTATTTTGTAGCCATTGCTTATTGGGTTATTGGTATTCCTGTTGGGTACCTGCTCGCCTTTCGCTTTAACATGGGTGCTGCTGGTATTTGGATGGGCTTTATCATCGGTCTTAGTTGCAGCGCTATTTTCTTAAGTTTACGTTTTAAAAATATCACGGGAAAAGCAACATAGGTTTTGAACACAGCCAGCAAATATATGTAGCTTAAATTGTTGCCTTTTACAGTTCCTCAAAACGCTTTACAATCATCCAGACCTCAGTGCGTGTGCAATTATTAAATATTTCATTTCCTCAAATTGAGGGTAATAAAAAGGGAGCAGGTAAATTAACCTGCTCCCTTTTTATTACTATTGAGTATGCTAAAACTTAGTTTTTGATAATCTTTTGATTGTCGGTTACCACTCCGTCTTTCAGCAGCTGGAATATATACATTCCCCTGGTGAGATTGCTTAAGCCATTTACCTGCAGATTATTTGTACCGCTCGTAACATTAGACTTTGAGGAAATTACCGTTTGTCCATTTACGTTCAATAGGCGTATTTCAGCTTTGCCATTGGTAGCAGTGTTAAATTGAACATTGATTTTTTCAACGAAAGGGTTTGGCGATACTGTCATTTTTGCAACATCTGAAGCAGAAGATTTGAGTCCCAAAGCCACTACAGTGCTGTAATTGAATTTGCCATCTTTGTCTACCTGCTTCAGCCGGTAATATGCATAACTTTTACCTTGCAACACAGCCGAATTATCTTTGAACTTATAGAATCTTGCACCATTATCGGAAGCAAAACCGTCTAAAACTAAGCCAACGGTTTTAAAGCTTGTTCCGTCGAAAGAACGTTCTACTTCAAAGTAAGAGGAATTAATTTCGCTGGCAGTTTTCCAATCAAGGTACACAGTTTTATCGTCCAACTTACCTGTAAATGAAGTATAGGTTACGGGCAGCATGATCACATCTGGCATAGAAATTTGCTGAAAAAAGCCGCAACTAAACCTGTCTTGCACCACAAAACTTGCATCGGTTATATTACCAATACGTACCTCTTCTATTTCCTTTACGTTCTTGTACCTATAATTAATATTAGTTATCCAGGCAGAAGTATCGAGTCCAGCATAGTTGGCGTAAGTTCCTACAGCCTTCAACATTTTGTCTGATCCGCTGCCGGTTTCGGTAAGAGTGAGTATCGAAATGTTTGCAACTGTATAACTATCATAACCTCTTGCGGCTACAAACTCCCTTACGTGCTGACTATCGCCATCTACATCAATAAAGGATAATTGCGCACAATCATACTTATGTTTTTTATTATCTGAATTATCGTAAAATTGAATAGAGAAACTGATGTAAGACTCGCTTATCCCCTGAACGGATGGCGTTTTTACTACTGGCTGCCAGGCATTACCATATCCAAAAGCAACATCGTCAATATTTGATAGAGTAGCGCCGCCCACAATTGCTGTAATGGTCACATGGGCGTAAACACCCGGTGTTACCTCATTGAACCGATAAATTGCTCCTACTTGCCCGGCTGTACCAGCGGTTAACACGGCATCTTTCCAAATCATTGATGGAGCTATGCATTGAGATTTTGCAGTAAAAAGTTGCAGAGAGAGTAACAACGTGGCAAATAGCATTTTGCCTACGAATGTAGAATTACGTTTCATTTTCTTGTGATTAGAGGTTCTTAAATAAACTTGGTAATTCTGCGGAAATCATTTTTGGGTTTCAGGCAAAAACTGAGAACGCATTTAAGGAGACTGGAGGTTTTGGTTTGAAAATCAGGATAACGGAGGTATCGTCATTTCTAATTTCTACGCAAACATATTATCAAACTTTAGATCTACCTAATTTTTCCGTAGTATTTTTACTACATTTCGATGTGGTTTACCGTAATTGTCATTTTAGTGAAAACCCTTTAGTAACTTTAAGTTAACACATTAGAGAATTTTCAAGATATTACCCTTATATCCTCCGCTCTTGGCATAATTACCAAATTAACCTATAAAATGATCAATAATCTCAGCACTTTTTAGAACAATCGATCACTCAACATACGCCGCTCAATCGGTAATTTCCGATCAAATCACCTGTTTTTTTTATAGGGATATTTACTTACCGGGTGAAAATCATATACACATCTCTCTGAATATTGTAAAACTCCTTTTCTATCAAAGCAATTGACCCCTCCTTACTAGCCGAGAGAGGTTCCAATGCGAAGGCAAGCTCCATATACAGATCGCTTAGGCGCCGACGGTATTTGAACTCATCAAAGAAAACTGTTTTTCTATTTAGCTCCAATATTTGGTGCCGCATACTATCCAATGCATCATGCTTTTTTTGCTGCGCCTGCGTGCGGCTGGGCAACTTCTTAAGGCTTGCAATTGTGTTATCCATTGAATCTACAAGAGCGGCTAGCTTTTCGTGCAGTGTATGCAGGCGCATTGTTTGCTGATTGAGCTTTTGCATATTGTTGGCAGAAAAACCTTTGGCATCGTTGGCGGTAATATTAATAAACTGTTCATAGCTTTTACCATTTGCCTTTAAGACCACTTTGTACTTTCCTACGGGCACTTTAGGCCCCAATACACCGGAATAAAATACACTAGAGCTGGCTACGAACCCACCAACAGCCACTTTAGGTGGGTTGCTGGACAATGGCCAGTATACTCTATTGAGCCCCTTGTTATTTGTTCCATTAATATCTTTCATCTTTTTATTGTTGGAATCATACACTTCCAACTTTACCACATTATTACTTTTCTCCTTCAAGTAGTAATTAAATGCTGGAGCGACTACTTTGCTGGCTTCTGTCCAGCCGGATATATTTTCACCTGTTGTAGGGCCCTGGGGTGCAAAGTCATATTTAAAGTCTGCGCTGGGAAAAAATAGAACATCTGCGTTGGCATCTGCCTTAACCAATTCCCGCAGTGGTTGCAAATCGTCGGCTACGTAAATACCCCGGCCATGAGAAGCTACCAGCAAATCGCCGGTAGTTGGGTGCACCTGTATATCTCTCACAAGGTTATACCATGGCATATTTTGATACTTACTTCTCATCCATGTTGCACCAGCATCTAACGAAATAAACAGGCCCATTTCTGTACCGGCAAAAAGCAGGTTCTGATTTTTAGTATCCTCTCTTATTACGTGCGCAAAACCAGTAAACTCAGAAGAAGAAAGCCTTTTCCAGTTGTTGCCCCCATCGGTGCTCATGGCAAAGTATGCTGCAAGGTCACCATACATGTGGTTGTCAAAGCTGGCATACATTCTTTTAGGATCAAGCTTAGAAATTTCGATGCTGGTTACCCAGGCATTTTTCGGTATACCCGTTTTCCAAACAGCGGGAGCTTTGTTGTTCCATGTTTTTCCACCGTCCGTGGTTACCTGTAGGTTGCCATCATCGGTTCCTACCCAAACTATATTTTCGTTTACAGGGTGCTGCGTCATGGTGTAGATGGTGCAATGATTCTCGGCGCTTGTATTGTCTCCCGTTATGCCACCGGATTGTTCTGTGTTTTGCTTGCTTTTATCATTGGTTGTAAGGTCAGGCGATATTCGGTTCCAGTTTCGTCCGTCATCAGTGGACTTATATAGGTATTGATTGGCCATATACAAATTGTACATGGGTTTGCCGTTGGCCTGTTTTTTAGCCGAAGGCCCTGTAACAATGGGCGTACTCCAGTTAAAACGGTGCTCGTCTTCAGCCCCCACTTTTTGTGGCTTTATAGAAGACGAGAGTCCTGTGCTCAAATCTATCCGGTTGGCATTACCTCCCTGAGATTCGGCAAAAATAATCTTTGCATTAACAGGGCTGGGTTGCACCCAAAAACCATCGCCCCCGTTTAAAAATGCCCAATCAGCGCTACTTACACCTCCCGGCGAAGAATTGGCAGCCATCCAGCTACCGTTATCCTGCAAGCCCCCATATACATTGTACACGGGCTCATTATCTGCTGCCACATGATAAAATTGCCCAACCGGCAAGTTGTTGAGAAACTGCCAGGATACCCCCTTGTTCATACTGAGGTAAACGCCCCCATCTGTGCCCAGGTACATCATATCCGGGTTTTGAGGGTTTATCCAGAGTGCATGATGATCTGCATGCGGTACAACGCCACCAATAACAGTATTTGTCCAGGAAAAACCACCATCTTTTGAGTAAGAAAAATCATAGGCCGGGCGGTACACTTTTTTAGGATCGTTGGGATCAAACACCAACGTGCTGAAATAGAATGGACGAGCTGTGATATTCTCGGTCGCCGCCAGTTTTTCCCAACTACTTCCTTCGTCTTTAGATAAATAAAGGCCCGGCACAGTTGCCTCAACAATTGCCAATACTTCTGCAGGTTTAGAAGGATTAACGGTGACCACTATCCTTCCCAGATCTCCTGTAGGCAAACCTTGTGTGACCTTATTCCAGGTTTCGCCGCCATCAATACTTTTGTATAATGCACTCCCAGGCCCGCCCGAGGAAAAAGCGAAGGGCTTTCTTCTAAACTGCCAGAAGCTTGCCAGCATTATTTTTGGATTACTGGGATCAATAGTAATGTCGGCACAACCAGTCTCGTTGTTTACAAACAATATTTTTTTCCAGGTTTTACCAGCATCGGTTGTTTTATACAAGCCTCTGTGAGAGCTGCTGCTCCAGAGTGGGCCGGGTGCTGCCACAAATACTGTTTTAGCATCGGCAGGGTGTATTAATATTTTACTAATATGCTCGGTGCTATCCAACCCAATCTTTTGCCAGTTGCCGCCACCATCAGTAGATTTATATAGCCCATCGCCTATAGACACGGTGTTGCGCATATTGCTCTCGCCAGTACCTGCATACACAACTTTAGCGTTGTTTTTCTCTACGGCAAGAGCCCCAATGCTTTGGCAGTATTTATCAAAAATAGGCGCAAAGGATAAGCCCCCGTTTTGGCTCTTCCAAATACCTCCACCAGCGGTACCCACATACAAATTAAGCTGTTCGCTTGCCATTACACCCTCTATGGCAGTTATGCGACCACTCATAGTAGAGGGTCCGAGTGCCCTGGCAGCAAGGGTTTGAAAATAGGACGAGTTCAGTTCCGTCTGAGCATGTGCCGCTATGGCTCCCAATAGCCCGAAAACGAGCAGTAAGTTTCTTTTGAACATAAAATATGCTGATTTAAACCAGGACCACCTGCAGTTTTGTGAAAACTAAGCTGCCGGGCACCTGAAATAATTATAAAAGAGGAAATGTACGCATAGAGGGGATCAAAAACGCTTTGCACAGTGCAAAAAAAAAACATCTTACCCGGCATACAGAAACACTGTGCTGGGTAAGATGTTTTGCTATTAATTATTTATCAGAAAATACCTTCTCGTCTATAGGAGCATTTACGGTATACTTTTTTGCGGCAAGAATCATCATACCCTGGTCCATTTTAAATGGCATTTTTACACCTCCCTCAACGGTTTGATAATCGAGACTTTTTACAACTACTTTCATATCCTGCCCTTGCTGTTTAGAAATGGCTTCCTGCTTGTAAACAAGGTAAGTTTTAGTATCAAAGAAATAGGTGGTTTCGTTGTTATTCTTAGTGGTGAGTTTAACCTTGTAATATTCATTTCCATCTTCCTCATCTTTGCCCAAAAACTCTACAGTATTTCCTTTTTCTTTATAATCAATAAAGGGACCCTGTATATCCAATTCATCTACTTTTTGCTTCAGCTCATCTTCGCTAATGGGCTGTAAAGTAGCTTTTCCTGCCATCGGGTTTTGACTCCATCCTTTGGTGGGAGTAGTAATGTCTATAAACGAATTACCCTGGAACTCTCCATCGGTTCTTACACCTTTGCCATTGATGGCTTGCATCGTAAAGGGTATTTCCAGCCCTTGTACCTCTACCTGGCCTTCCATTTTTAACGAATTAATTTTTTTCCAATTCTCTTTACCGCCAATGGCATCAATGTATTTGTTGATAATCTCATCAGCCGTCTGGCTTTTTGCGGTAAAAGCGGTACCAACTATTGCTACCATTAACAGGGTGTGTACGAAAAACTTTTTCATGGTTTATTCTTTTTATTTTTTTATAATATTATACAATAATAAGTATCTCTATTCAGCATTTTATTACAATGAGGTTAAAATAAATTATTAGTGGTATGAGCGGCACTTTAACGGGTATAAACATTTAACCCCGGAAACTGTTATACATCACATGATACAAGTCTATAATTTTTTGGGGAGCTGGCAATTGTTTCCCGAAAAAGGAATTTATGAAACTGGCGAAAGGCCAAAAAGTAGCTTTTATAAAATAGAGTCCAAGGAAAATAAAGAGCTCTCTATAAGTCAGAACTGGGTTACCTTAGAAAATAATGCGTTTACTACAGAATATAAGTTAATAGCGGATGGCAATTCGCACCCTTTTGCAGATACTGCCCTTGCAGACAATGCGCAGGTTGCAGTAAATGGCAGTCATGGTATGGAAATCAACTTTTACCGGGAGGCTGAGGTAGTATTGCAGGTATCTCACCAAATATTACCAAATGGTCAACTAAAAATAATACAGCAAGGTAAAAAGGCAGACAACTCTCCCTACACCAATACTGAAATTTACCACAAACAGATGAGCGTGCTGCCGTACTCATCCTCCGTAGGCGGTGTGGTAATAAAACCCACCGAAGAAGGATTGATAAAGCATAAGGCTCTTACTGCCATGGAGGAACAAACCAATATGCAGCTAGACCAAATACGCAAACAGATTGAGCTTTTGGCCATGCAAGCCCGGGAAATTCAGGCAAGGAAAGAATTGTCGATGATGATTTACGGCGCCAAACTTTCTTTTAGTCCAAATATTGGCCAAACTTATTTTCTCTACACTAAGAAGGATGATAGTTTCGTACTCTCTATGATATCCCCGAAAGAATGGGGTAAAATTCCTTTCAAAAAATTTGAGGCTGCTGTGAAGTTACTTGCAGATCATACATGGATAGAAGTGGTTTGATGTATTGCATTATGCCGGGTACAAAAAACAAAACGCACATTGAAAAATCAATGTGCGTTTTGTTTTAAACTATTTTTTTAAAACGCCAGTTTATGGTTATTGCTTAACCACGAAAGGCTCACTTCATCGGGCACTTTCATGCGATCTGCGATTCTTTTATAACGGGCTGCCAGCGTGCATAAATAGTCTTGCGCTTTAGATGCTCCATCTTTCAAACCAGTTAAGGATTCTATCTTCCACAAAGACACCAGGTGGTCAATGATATTGGCATAATCCCAGGTGGTATACACGCCAATTTTTTGTGTGATGGCTGAAAAATCATTGAAGATATTGGGGTTCTTAGCTCCCTCAGCCATCAGAATAGCAGGCATCACAATTTGCTTGCGCATCATGTGTTCAAAAGACTTTAAAGCACCATTAGGATCAATCTCAAATATGCGTGACATGAAACTCTTATAGGCTTTTTCGTGCCTGGCTTCGTCTCCGGCGATAGTTTTACAAATGCGGGAGAGGGTATTATCACCTGCCTTGTCTGCCAGTTTACCGGTATTTACATGCGAGATTTTAGTAGCCCTTTCCTGGAAAGATGTATACACAATGGCCTGGTAGGGATCATTGTTGGTATTTGGGTTGAAACCATTGTAAATCAAACGGTGAATGGTTTCTTCTACTGCTTTCATATCGCATCGGCCAGACAAATACAGGTATTTATTGAGCAAATCTCCATGACGGTTTTCTTCTGCCGTCCAGGCACGACTCCATCTTACCCATCCATTCTTACTTGTTAAGTCTCTTTCCTCATTTACAATCAGGTTGAAGTAAGTTTGATAACTCGGTAAAGCTTCTTCAGTTATCATGTTGCCTACCAGTGAGCTAATCACTGTATCTGGTATACAATCGCTACGCTCTCTTAAACTTTTTACCTGCTCCAAGGCGTCTGGTAAAGTAAGGTCCGGCAAAAAATCGGTAGGCTGCCAGCAATCATCGGGATCTAGCAGGGAGTTCTCTACAGTTTCGGCTACGAACTTTTCTAACATTCCTATCACCTCCATATTCTTTGCTACATCATTTGTTTCTTCTATGCTCATTTGTTATTATATTGTAATATTTGGCGCTAAAGTTAACTCAAAAAAAAACCAACCCCCAATTGGGGCTTCGACTGTATAACAACAAAAGGCGTGCAACTATGTTGCGGCAACCCAAAAAAAGTGTCTGTTTTAATTTGCTTTCAAACAGCACAATGAAAAACCGGGCGCTTGTAGATATATAAAATGGCTGCTTCTTAAACCAGCGGTGCTGCCAGGCGTCTCCTGCCAATTGAATAAAACGGAGCAGCACCCTCAAATGAAAACGGCTTTTGCAATGATTTTCAGTTTTAAAAAATAAAATGCGGCAGCTTGCAAGCCTGTTTTTTTTATCTTTACGGTAATGAAAAAAATATCCATTGTATCGCTGCTCTTCTTTTCGGCAGTTCAGATTATGGCGCAATCTGCCAAAGAACTACACGAAACTGCCAAAGCATTTATGCGGCAGGGCGATCATGCTAATGCCATACTGGTGCTGAACCGAGCCCTGCAGCAGGAGCCCCAAAGTGTGGC
>JANPJW010000467.1:0-1667 GCA_031425715.1 Chitinophagaceae bacterium
CCTCTACCACAGCGCCCCTGTAGAAGGGAAGACCAAAATCTGACTGCAAAAACAAGGGCTCATTTAAAAAAGTTTTTAATTGCTGGGTATAGGATATACCCATGAAACTACGGTTGTACCAGCTTGGTGCCAACTTAAATAATTTGGTAAAATGGCTTACTCCCAGCAATACATCTACATCCTGAAGTTTCCTGTTGTTCACATAGCCACCTGCCTTTATAGAATAAGAAAACAGGCCCTCCTTTTTATTGAACTTGCTGGCGTCCATCTCTACGCCGTAATAAGCCCTTTTTACACCTTGCTTGTTGGTGTAGCCGGTGGTTACGGTAGCATTCAACCCTTCTGGCACATCTTCGTTTCTACCAAAACCATAAATAAAATTAGTGCGGTAAAAATTTTGCCTGTATAAACTGTAGGCCAACAATACCCCATTAATGTCGGCATAACGAAAATTGTATTCCTGCAAAAATTTAAGAGGCACTTCTTTAAAAATATTGTAAAAGCCCCGAGCGGCTACAAAGTGCCGGAGACGATTCTCTGAATCCTTTTTTTTGCCGGAGTTGTGACCAATATTATACCCTGCCCACACATCAGCTGCTGCATAGCAGTAGCGATAGTCGTTGCTATACAGCGAATCTGTAACATAGGCATTTCGGGTGGCATGATAAGAAACGGAAGCTGCACCTGTAATAGCAGTGTACCTGCTCACCATCGGCTTTTCGATTTCGGAGTAAAAGTTAATTTCTTCCAGCCGCCCGCTGTTAAAAGCGTTGTTGAAAGTTTTGAAACCATTGGACCAGTTGATAAAAGTTCCACGCATGTTCCGCAATACATATTCGGCTCCAAAACCACCTGCAGGGTTTCGCTCCCTGTCGTAAAGGCCATAAAGGGCAAACTTGTTGCCTGAGCCACCGAAATTTTCTTCTTTGACCTCCGCTTTTACACGGTTAATACTGCTTAAACTGAAACTGCCCCCAAGGCTGAATACATCTTTGGTAAGCACAATCACATCTACAGAATCTGCTGAGTATATAGATTGCATAACCTTAATAACAGCGTCCCGCAAAAAGGGTTGCTCCCGCAGGTAACGCTCATTATCTGCCACCACGAGCGGGTAAAACCGCTCTCCCTTGTTAAAAAAAAGATTTTTTTCTATCACACGTGTAGAAGAATTGAGGTGCAGACTATTGGCAATTTGTACAACCCAGGTATCTTTTAATGGAGTAGTATCATTCAAATTGTAATTGAAGCCTACCGGCATAATGGTTACAGTTCGAATAACTTTGCCGTGAAATTTTTTATAGGGATCTACGGTTTTGATAGGTTCAAAATAATCACTGTTTCTCGAGATACTTTTACCAAGTTTACCAAGCAATCCCTTTTTACGGGCAAGAAAAAAACTATCGTAGTTGGGCAATACAACTTGTGCCAGCAGCGGTGGTGCAAAGGCAACGAAGAAACACAGGAAAGTAACAATGGTAACAATCGACTTCATTATAGGATATTAGCGAAGGTCATCGGTCAATCTTTTAATGCAAATAATACATCCACCTAAGCGCCCATGGCAGCGTTCTTCATTTCTGCTGCGGTCTTTTTACCCAAATACCTTTCTATAAGGTGATGAATATAGTAGATCACGGGGGTCATCAATAAAGCTACGACAAATT
>JANPJW010000468.1:0-3671 GCA_031425715.1 Chitinophagaceae bacterium
TGTCCTTGCCATCGGCGTGTAAGGGTTGTTGCTGCCCTGTGCATACTTCTCAAAATCAATGCTACCATTTTTGTAAATTAATTTTTTGGCAAACTTGTATGATCCGTAACTAAAGGGCGGATAATCTGCGCCTTAGGTTTATGGATCGGGTAAAACCAACTTATGAAAACAACCTTGTAGAAAGGCATTTGTATTACACAGCATTACTCCAAAAAATTAAGAATTTATTTATCTAAGTATTAGCGTTTTCACAAAACATTTTATTAAATTTAATATGTAAGTTTTAATAGACTATGTAACCTGCTTATGCAATTGAACAAGTAAAAGTTTTGCTTCATTTCATTCAAGTAATAAAAGAAAATCTGACATGATAAAAAAATTACTCTTTGCAGCGGTCAGTATTTTATCATTGATTACTGCACAATCCCAGGTTACACAAATCAATTCAAACAAAAGCCTTTTTGTAACCTTTCCATTAAGCAACTTAAAAACAATTGCTGTGTCTGACATTGACAGTTCCATATGGGTAACAGAGGGAACACTCGCAAGTACTATTCAACTATCAACTGCAATCAAATTTGAAGATATTGGTGCTACGCTTTCTGGCAAACTGATCTTTAGGGGAAGTACTGCAGCTACAGGATCGGAATTGTATATCACCGATGGTACGGCAGTAGGTACTATATTGGTTAATGATATCTATACCGGTGCTACAGGATCTGCCCCGGCCGATTTTGAAGTGCTAAATGGATTTATTTATTTTAGTGCCGAAACATCGGCCGAAGGCAGAGAATTGTGGAGAACCAATGGTACATCTGCTGGTACTACATTGGTAAAAGATATTGTAGCAGGTGCTGGAAGCAGCAATCAGGCAGATAACTATAACATTTTTAGCAACGGCACCAGCTACCTTTTATTTGCAGCCAGTACTGCTGCCGATGGAATAGAGCTGTGGAGATCTGACGGTACGGGTGCAGGAACTGTGTTACTAAAGAATATAAACCCCGGCGCTGTATCATCCGACCCAAACAATTTTTTTGCATTGAACAGTAATACAGTTTTGTTTACTGCCAAAGATGCGACGAACGGCGAAGAAATTTGGAAAACAGATGGCTCTGCAGCAGGTACTGTACTCGTAAAAGATATCAACCCCGGGCCGGCAAGTTCCACATCAATAGAACTTTTTCCAGGCTTTTCCCTTCCGATTTTTAGGGGTTTTCATTTTTTTAATAACAAAGCCTATTTTACTGCTACAGGGGGTGGCAGCAGTGTCAGCGAAATGTGGAGTACTGACGGTAGTGCTGCAAACACAACCCTTATAAAAGACATATTTCCTATAGCAACTTTTTCCAGCATACTTCTTATCAACGCTGTCAATCTACCAGGCAAATTTATTTTTGGGGTATCTGATGGTGATACAGAGTCTTCATTATGGCAAAGTGATGGTACAACCTCAGGTACTGTTTTATTCAAAGACTTTTCAAATGCCAGCAACGAATTCCCTGCTATTTTAATCAATTTTTTGTTTGATCCTGTTACCGGGACCTTTACCAATAGTTTATTTCAGGGTAATAAATTCTTTTTTACAGCCACTACAGATGCAGAAGGAACAGAGTTGTGGGTTTCTGACGGTACTCTTGCCAATACCAAAATTGTAAAAGATATCAACCCCGGTACAGCAAATGCATTTAACTTTCCTACCTATGCATTTGATGCCAGCACTTTGTATTTTTCTGCCAACGATGGGGTAAAGGGAAATGAATTATGGAAAACTGATGGCACACTTGCCGGAACAGTATTGGAAGCTGATATCAATGTAGGGGCAGGAAATTCCGATCCTGAATTGTCTTTTATTTACAACAACAGGTTAATCTTTAGTGCCAATAATGGTGATGATGTTGCTACAGATTTATATGTTTTGGGTGGTACGGTACCGCCCCCTGCAAACTTTTGCGTGGGCAGCAATATTTCGCTTACATCGAGTGCAACTGGTGCCACTTATCAGTGGCAGGTAAATACCGGTGGAGGCTTTGTAAACATTACAAATAATGCTACCTACAGCGGTGCTACCTCAGCTACGATTCAAATTAATAATGCAGCTTCATCATTTTACGGCTATCAGTACCGTTGCAATGTAAGTGGTAGTTTTAGTACTGTTACTACACTTAAGTTTGTAAATGTTTGGGATGGCAGTGCCAGCAATCTTTGGAATAATCCGGCCAACTGGAGTTGCAACAATGTGCCAGATGCAAATACAGATGTTGTGATAAATACAGGTAATGTCGTATTAAATGTAAACGGAACCTGTAGAAGTATAACTCTGGGAAACCCCGCAACCTTTACCGCTAACACAGGCTTTACCTTGCAGGTTACCAACTAAAAAAGGTTTTTTTAAAGAAGTGTAGAAATGTAAACAAAAGGGTTGTGTACAATTAATATCATTTGCGTTTATAAACCAGCGTAAAGCTATTTTATAGATTTACAATGGTAAAGGCCGATATGAAAACACCATGCTGAAACAAAGCGAAGCCAGCGTTTTAAATCCCGGTTATTTCGAGGCAGTATCTTCTTTCACAATAGTTCGAGTCTGCAAGAACCACACCCGCTCCGGTAAAGGCTCAATAGTGGTTTGCAGTACAAGAACACAAGTGAGTCAGTTCCTTTTCTGGCGCAGATATTCATCAATGCATTTTGTGGGTTGGCGTATCTGTGCCAAAAAATTTGACTACAGCAAACGTGGATGTTTGATTTCAAGCATTGCACAGATACAGCACCAACAAGCCAAACCACATAGCTGCGCCAATGGGTGAGTAAAGCGACTGATTTCAAAGACCCTGCTGCATGAAAAATGCCAGCCCCCATGGATAGCTGAAAACTTTCGTATAAATTCGGGTTGCGGGCAAACTTAAAACAGCCATCCTAATTGTATGAGCAACCAGGTAACTTCTACCGTAATAGGACAGCTAACCCAGGATAAACAATTTGCAGATTGGTGGCAGAGTCAACCCGTTGAAATTCCTTTTTTTGACAATTGCAAATTGCCCATCATTTTTTCGGGCTATGAGCCGGCACAGGACGCCACTTTGATGGAACAGACCAGGCTTTGACCCATTTCTTTCGGTTAAATACCACCGACAGAAATGCTGTTTCAGACCTTGCATACAAAAAGGGTATGGACTTTTTAAACGAGGTAGGTTTTGACGAAGCAGACGAAGCGCTCCGAAAAATAAAAGACCCGAATGAAATTTGGAAATTTATTTACCCCACCGAAATTTATGTGTGCAGGCGGGCTTACCAGGAACAGGATATATATGTGCAGGAGAAAATGCCCAAGGCGTTCGGGACATCGGGGTATGCGGGTTCGTATGTTAACCTGTGAGAATGGAAACAGCCAGAGCGAAAAAAGAGGTTAAACAGCAGAAGCCAGGCGTGGGTCAGAGCCCATGGTCTGGAAGAACAGGTTTCACATCCGTCGAAATGATCAAATGGTCAAATTGTCTCCATCAGAAGGAAATAGATCATCCCTGGTGGTTTTGTCCTGGTTTAACCCCGGTGTTTGCGATGCTGTATTCTTGGGGCTATCCGTAGCCGAATTTTTTACGGGTAGATCCTTTTTCACTTCTTCCCCTTTTTGCGCTTTGTTTTCAACGACTTTATCTTTTGTATCTTTT
>JANPJW010000469.1:0-6773 GCA_031425715.1 Chitinophagaceae bacterium
CCTCAATAAAACCTGTTATACCGGCATCAATGATTACGAATTTCATTATGCCTTGTATGAAAAAGGCAGTTCCTACAAACGCCACAAAGACCAGTTTAAAAACGACAGTAATCGCAAGTACTCTCTCATTAGTTATTTAAACAACGACTGGACAGAGGCAGATGGTGGCCAGCTTTGCATTTACCAACAGGACGAAGTACAGAAAATTCTCCCGCATGCCCAAACCTCCGTTTTTTTTAAAAGCAATGAAATGGAACATGAAGTGCAACTGGCAAACCGGAGCCGGATGAGCATAACAGGCTGGCTCAAACAAACCTAAGTAGTCTGCAGCCTATCCCCTGCCCTTACAATCTATCTTTTTTTATTAGGGCCATCCTTATTACTTTCACAGCTATGCCAGCGAAAGATCCTGCCATCATCAACCTGTTAGCCTGTATTGACCTGGAAGAAAAGGAGCAGGTAAAACGGTACAGCCTGGACCAACAACATACACTCAAAGCCTTGAAGGCAGAGGGCCTTGCCCTGCACCCCATCAGCATCACCCGAAAAAATTTTGGTTATGCAGACTATCCCGAAATATCTTTTCGCCTGAACTTTCCCACAGAAACCAACCTTTTTAAAGATGGCGCCGCCATTGAATGTTTTATGCAGGGCGAAGAACCTGTAAAGGGCATATTAATGAGCCTCGATGGTAAAACAGGTGAGTTCCGATTATTTGCACCCGACTTTCCGGAGTGGCTGGAAGATGCAGGCGTGGGCATCAAACTGGCTCCCGACCAGCGCACCACTACTTTGATGAAGACGGCCCTAAACAACCTGGAGCAAAACAAAGAGTTGTATGCACTTTTTAAACAATTTCACTACCCGGTTGAAGTAGACAAGGTAGCTTCCACGCCCGACATCACACTCCACTTTGAACAGCAAAACTTAAACAACAGCCAGCAACTTGCGGTAAAAGCCATCGTATCAAATTCACAAATAACCATATTGCACGGCCCGCCGGGTACGGGCAAAACCACTACCCTTGCAGAAGCAATTATGCAATTGGTGCGGAACGGAGAAAAGGTACTGGTATCTGCACCCAGCAATACTGCCGTAGATAATATTGCAAAAGCACTGCTGCAAAAGAGATTGAAAATTTTAAGGGTAGGCAATACGACCAAGGTAGATGAGTCCATTTTTGTACATACCCCGGAAGGAAGACTAGCCAACAGCAAACAGCAAAAAGAAATAAAGCAATTAAAAATACGTGCCGAAGAATTTAGAAAAATGGCGCTTAAATACAAACGGAGCTTTGGCAAGGCGGAGCGGGAACAGCGCAATCTTTTATTGAAAGAAGTAAAATATACCCGCACCGAAATAAAGCAGTTGCAGGCATACAATGAAGCGAAATTGTTTGAAGAAGCCGAAGTAGTTTTAGGAACACCGGTGGGGCTTTACGATGCCCGCATGCAACCAATAAAATTTCAAACGCTGGTAATGGATGAAGCCGGCCAATGCATAGAACCTCTTGCATGGTGCATTTTTCCGTTGGCCGAAAAGTACGTGCTGGCAGGAGACCCCTGGCAATTGCCTCCTACTGTATTGAGTTTTGAGGCTGCGCAAAAGGGACTAAACAAATCTATCCTGGAACTGAGTATGAGTTTGACGGCGCAGGTGTATTTGCTCAATACACAATATCGCATGCGGGAGTCGCTGGCTGGTTTTTCGGGCGATTATTTTTACAAGGGTCTCTTACTGTCTGCTGCTCATCTGCAAAATGTACATAGCCGCCACCTTACTTTTATAGATACTGCCGGCAGCGGCTTCAACGAAACAAATGGCAGCAGCGGATTCAGCCTGCAAAACGAAGGAGAACTGCAGGTTGTATTAAAATTAATTGCTTCGGAAAATCTGCAAATGCCACTCACTGCATTTATATCACCCTATGCAGGGCAGGTGGCTGCAGCCAAAGAACTGCTGCCGGCTGACATGCGGCTGAGTACGATCGACAGCTTCCAGGGCCAGGAAAAAGAAACCATCGTTATATCTCTTGTGAGAAGCAATGATGAGGGCGAGATAGGATTTTTGAAAGATTACCGCCGCATGAATGTTGCCATCACCCGGGCCAAAGAACAGTTGTTTGTGATAGGAGACAGTGCTACCATGGGTGGCGACCCATTCTATAATGCCTTTCTTTCTTATGTTGAACAACATGGAAACTACAGGTCTGTTTGGGAATTTGAATTGTAAACAGCTTTTAGTTAATAATCATTTTCTTTGCAACACAATTTTAAAATATGTTAGTTTCTATTGCTCCCTATTTTGGATACCTCGCTTCCCTATGCCTTATCGTTGCACTTTTGGTAGGCAGCGATTTGAGATTTCGCTGGTTCAATACGCTGGGTAATATATTATTCATTGTTTATGCTATCCTGTTGCTGGCCTTGCCTGTGTTGCTCACCAATATCATATTGCTGGTCATCAATATTTTTGCATTGGTAAAAATTTATGGTAAACAAGAAAGCTTTGATTTGATAGAGTTTGAGGGTAATGAAAAGCTGGCCACAAAATTTATGAACTTCTACCAAAAAGATATAGCCGCTTACTTCCCCCAGTTTACACCTGCAAAAGTGCAGGATCAACTGAATTTTATTGTTACACGGGACCTTGTTATAGCCAATATATTCAGTGCAGAATTATTACAAAATGGCGATGCGATTGTGCAACTAAACTACACCACGCCAAAGTTCCGGGACTTTAAAGTAGGTAGTTTTATTTTTGAAAAAGAAAGGGACTACCTGCTTTCCAAGGGTATTACCCGCATTGTGTACCAGCAAGTGGAGCACAAAGGCCACCTTAAATTTTTAGAAGTTGCTGGTTTTAAAAAAGAAGTAACCGGCGATACTACCTGGCTTGTAAAATACCTGTAAGATCCTTTACTCAAATATTTTTTCTTCCCTCGTAAGTTGCCCTTCTTCGTTCAATCCTTCAATGATCACCCGTATTTTTTTGCCACTTACATTATTAAAAAAGGGTATTGTAAAACGCCTGTTTTTTGCATCCAGCAATAAAAACGGGTTCCAGTAAAGTGTGGTGCGCAAGTCGGCCAGGTCTTCGGCTGGGCCAGGGCTTTCATAGTTGGGTGTATAAAATTCTTTGATGGCAGAATAGCCCTGCAGGATGGTCTTATTTAAGCCTTGCATGTTGCCGCCGGCACTTGTACCTTTTTTGGTATACACCGCCACAGCACCACCGGCACCACCGCCCATGGCGCCAAAAAACGGGGGATCAAAAACTTTTATCATGGCTACATCGCTCATGGGTGTAGACTGCAGCATAGAAATCTGCGTGTTCATTTCATTCATAAAAACAGCCGTTTCGCTGCCACGCCGGCTAATGCTGCCGCCATCTAGGCCATCAGTAGTTATTTGCAACCCGGCCACTTTACCCCTCAAATAATCCAGTACGCTAAAGGCTGAACGGGCAAAGGGGTCGTTCTCTGTATCAAAAATTTTTGAATTGCCACTACTGAACATGCCAGATGCATATTCCTTGTCTAGTTTTTCTTCCGGCGAAATTCTTTTGCCAGTAACCGTAACGGTTTCCAGTACTTTAATTTTTTGCTGCTGTGCCAGGGACAATATCTTACTGTTCTGTAGCATATTCTTTTGTACCAACTCCACCGAAGGAAGTGCTGTAAAAAATTGCTTTTGCAGTTGCGCCATATCTACAACCGGTGAGCGGGGAAGCCCATTGGTAAAAGCAAAACCAGCCTGGTTGGTCAGTGTTTTATTTTTGTCGTTGCTGAACTGGTAAAATAATTTTACCGTGTCAAAAAAGTAAACATTGTCAAGCATAAAACTGCCATCCTTATTTACCGGAATATTCAAAAAGGAGCTGCTGGATTTTTCGGAAGTCTGAATAAAACCGGTTAGGAATTTACCATTGAGTTGCACAGGGGTTAACCCATAAACGTTGCCCTTTACGGAAAGGTAATTACCCGGCACTTCTTTTATGGTTGGCCATTTATTACTAATCAGGTCCTGCCACTTGAAACGTCTCCACCCATTGGTCATCATCACAAGATCTAGTTGCTGTTTTACACTGTCTTCTTCGGAAGCAAAATAATAGGCCGGGTTATATACAGCGCCTTTAAGATCGCTGGTGAGCAATAGCTGAGAATAAATATTTTCCTGCGGCGCCATCCTGGCGTCCAGCCCCGCATCTGTAACGGCGATAGAGAGATTGCTTTGCAAACGCCCTCCCACATCTACCTGTAAAACGTTTTTCCCCCTGGCTGTTAATTTTTTTTCTACCAAATGCAAGTCAGTGAAAAAATTATAGGTATTGTTGTTCACAAACACAATTCTCTCTGCCACCGGCTCCTGTAACCTATTAAAAATAGTAACCTGCAGGATGCCATCTGCCAGGCTATCCAAAGCGATCGGTGCTTTTACAGTTGTTTTATTGCGCATGTTTACCCTGGCGCCGTAAACGGTTTGCCCGTGCATCTGGGCAAGCACAGTAAATTCCTTATAATCATCGCCTGCATCGGCAGGCCTCGTAATGGTATAAGTGAGATTACCAAAACCATGATCGAGCCTGAGAGCGGCGCTATACCTTTTTGCATTAGGCAATGGAGTTTCGTGCAACACACCTGCGGGGTCTTTCCAACTGGCTTTGTATTTTTCCCCGGCTTGCACCGCAATAGAAAAATAACCCATGCCCTGGTGTGTACTTTTAAACTTAGCCAGTTCTACTCCCTGTGCATTGCTGATGATACCGGTTACTGCAAATGGCTTTCCATCCTGGTCGTTTGTTTTAAATGCTACCCTGCTCTCTATATTATCTACAAGATCGCCACCTTCAGGAAAGAGGCTCAACGTAAAATTTGCCACAGCTTTTTGAGTAGCGGCAGATAGCAGGTTGACCGGCTTTACCAGCATCAAAGTAGAATCGAAATTGAGCATCCAGGCAGTGTAAGCCCTGATGTATAATTTACTTTGCTTGTTGGAATCGGGTAAATCGAAATGAGAAGCAGCGCCCGATTGAAGCACAGGCATGGTTTTGCGTTGCAAAATAGTTCCCTGCTCATTGATGAGTTCTGCATACAAAGTGGTACTAATCTTAGAGGGAACATTATCTGAAAGAATATAAGCCTTGAACCAAAGCGTTTCTCCCAAATTGTAAAAAGCTTTGTCGGTATGTACATAAATTTTCTCTTGCGGAAACCGGGCTTTTAACTCTGTGAGCAAAGAATCCTGGTATTGCTGGGCAACTACATTAGAATAAACGGCAACCAGCAAAAGGAGACAGGTTATTTTTTTAATCATGGCAACTTCAATGGCTTTTTTAATCATAGAAAGTACGAATCTAAGAAAGTGTTTAAAATTAAAGCTTAATGACTATGTAAAAAAGATTGGAGGTACAACCTTACAACTTTGGAAGTTCTGTATCATGGGCTTAAACATAATAGTTTTGTAAGAACGCAAGATCGCCAATGCCACGCACAATCTCCAATATTCCCTGAGGCATTCTCCGAAAACTTCGTCTTCACAGGCTTCGCTACAAAAACTCAACACAAGTTGATAATGATGGAATTCATCTGTGATAAGTATCATATATGGAAATGATGTAAAACACCTTTATAACATCATGGGCCAATTAGTTTTACTCGGTATTAATAACTACCAACTTTTATAAATTTCACCAATGATCAAACAAACAAACGCATATATCCTGGAAAATACTGCGGTTAAAGACAAGGTGCTAAACTGGGTAAGTGAAGTGGCGGCACTTTGTTTACCCGACGCCATTCACTGGGTAGACGGATCTCAAACCGAATACGATGGCCTCTGCCAATACCTGGTAGACAAGGGAACATTTATTGAACTCAACCCCATTAAGCGACCCAATAGTTTTGCCTGTTTTAGCGACCCCAGCGATGTAGCCAGGGTAGAAGACAAAACTTTTATTTGTAGTCGTCGCAAGGAAGACGCAGGCCCAACCAACAACTGGATGGACCCGGGCGATATGAAAAAAATATTGCAAAAACACCTGGATGGTTGCATGGTTGGCAGAACCCTCTATGTAATTCCTTTTTGTATGGGGCCAATTGGTTCACCTTACGCAAGATATGGGGTGCAAATAACAGATTCAGAATACGTGGTAGTAAACATGCACATCATGACCCGGATGGGAGAAACTGTGCTGCCCTTTATACCCGAAGATGATTTTGTAAAATGCCTGCATAGTGTGGGTAGCCCTGTTGACGAGGGAAAGGCGGAAAGCACCTGGCCCTGTAACCCCGAGGTGAAGTATATCTCACATTTTCCTGAAGAAAGATCTATCATTTCTTATGGCAGCGGTTATGGCGGAAATGCTCTAATGGGCAAGAAATGTTTTGCCTTGCGCATAGGGTCTGTACTGGCCCGGGAAGAAGGCTGGCTGGCAGAACACATGCTCATAATGGGCGTAGAGTCTCCTGATAAACAAAAGACCTATGTTGCGGCTGCTTTCCCCAGTGCCTGCGGAAAAACAAATTTTGCCATGCTTATACCGCCAAAAGAATTCAATGGCTGGAAGATAACAACCGTGGGAGATGATATTGCATGGATTCACAAAGCGGGAGATGGTCATTTGTTTGCCATCAACCCAGAAGCAGGTTACTTTGGCGTGGCACCAGGAACCAATTATAAGACCAACCCCAATGCCATGGAGACCATCAAGGCTAACAGCATTTTTACCAACGTGGCCATCACGGCAGACAAAGATGTGTGGTGGGAGGGCAT
>JANPJW010000470.1:0-4128 GCA_031425715.1 Chitinophagaceae bacterium
AAATTCCAATAGCCAGCCTTCATCAAAAATCCTGGTTCCTTACCAAATCTTCCCACACATCTCTCTTCCTAATAAGCGTGGCTTTACCATCTTTTACCAGTACTTCAGCGGGCTTAAAACGACTGTTGAAATTGCTGCTCATTTCAAAACCATAAGCGCCGGCATTGTGAAAAACGAGGAGGTCGCCTTCATTCACTTCGGGCAGGGCCCGGTCAGATGCAAAGCTGTCTGTTTCGCAAATGTTTCCCACAACATTATATTCCCTCAAAGCACCACCGGGGTTGCTGATGTTTTCAATCTTATGATAAGCCTCATAAAACATAGGACGAATGAGGTGGTTAAAGCCGGTGTTAAGCCCAATAAAGCTATTACCAGTAGTGGCTTTCATCACATTTACTGCTGCAATTAAATAGCCCGCACCACTTACTAAAAACTTACCGGGTTCAAACCATACCTGCAAAGGCTTGCCGTTGGGGTTGGGATGATTGTCAAAAGCCTCCTGCACTTTTTGAGCCAGCAGCGGAATATCTGTTTCGGTATCGCCGTCTTGGTAGGGAACCTTAAATCCGCCTCCCAAATCTATTGACGACAATTCTTTAAAATGCGGAATAATGTCAAACAATACTTCTATCCCTTTTACAAACACCGCTACGTCTTTGATATCGCTGCCGGTATGGATGTGCAGGTTTTGTATAAACATTTCATATTTGCTCACCAATGAAAGTATTTCACCCAACTGTTCTACAGCAATGCCAAATTTACTTTTATCGTGACCGGTAGAAATTTTAAGGTTGCCGCCGGCCATGATGTTAGGACGAAGACGAATACCCACAGGATAGCTGTGCCCGTATTTTTTACCGAATTTTTCCAGGTTGCTCAGGCTGTCTATATTTATGTTCACCCCAAGCGATTGAGCTTCCTCAATTTCTGAAAAATGGATACCGTTGGATGTATACAAAATGTTGCGGGGTTCAAAACCTGCCAGCAGGGCCAGCTTCACCTCGTTGATAGAGCTACAATCTACATTGCACCCGATGCTCTTAACATGCCTTAATATATGGATGTTGGTGAGCGCCTTACATGCGTAAAAAAATTTGGTATTTGTCCTGGCAAATGCAGTTGTTAGCTTTTCGTATTGTGCAGAAATGTATTCTGCATGATAAACATAAAGCGGAGTTCCAAATTGGGCAGCGATCTCTTTTAACTGTGCAGCATTTAACGGTACCATCGGTATCAACAAAATTTGGTGTAACAAAAAAGGCATGCCATGAAATGATATGCCTTTGATAAAATAAATAGAACATTTTATCAGGCTGCGGAAGGTCCCTTCTTTTCATCGTCTACATCAGCCTGTGCAGCTTCATCCGCTCCGGATTCGTCATTATTTTCAATATTTTCTTCCTCATCCATCTCTTGCTCGTCATCGCCGGTAATCGTATCTCCCGCATCATGTGGCTCATAGGAATCATCTGCATTTTCATCAACCGGAATTTGCAAAATGGTTTCCTCCGTTACCAACGTTTCGCTAACAGTTTCTTCTGCCAATACGGCTTCACTAACACTTTCTTCGCTTATGGTGATTTCTTCAGCCGGTGTATGATCAGAAAGTTCGGAGTCAGGCAGGAGTGTTGGCACAGATCCTTCTTCAAAAGCAGCTTGCTCTTCCATGATGTCTTCAACCGAAGTAGCTTTTTCATACTCCTCCATCAACACTTCCCTGATCTTGGGCAGGTCGTCAGCACTGTTAATGCCAAAATAATCCATAAATGATTTAGAGGTGTTGTAAATAAGTGGTTTGCCTACGGCATCTTCATTTCTACCAGATATAATTACAAGGTCCTTTTCCAATAATTTTTGCACAGCGTAATCGCAGTTCACCCCGCGGATAGATTCAATTTCACTTTTGGTGATGGGCTGTTTATAAGCAATGATAGCGAGGGTTTCCAATGCTGCGTTGGAAAGTTTCTTGATAAACTTATCGCCGTTGATAAGTGCCACTGTTTTATGGTAGGCGGGCTTGGTTAAAAACTGCCAGCCACCCCCACTCTGTTTTAGTTCGAAAGCATAAAATTCTGAGTCGTATTTTTCCTGTATTCCTTCAATGGCGGTTTGCACCTGCTCTGTACTGGCACGGTCTTCAATAAAACCAAGTGCATTATTTACATGCTCTGTAAGTTCGAGGCCACTCAACGGTTTGTCGCTGGCAAAAATCAATGCTTCAATGTGGGGAATGATGGTGCTTATTTCCATTTAATTAATTCGATGAACTGATAATTTGATCATTTGATGATTTGATAATTAGATAATGAAAAGCTCCGTTCAGAACGTATTCCTAATGGGCTTATCAGCAAATTTTCAAATTATCAAATTGGCTAATTGGCATTACCCCTGTAAAGCCGCTGCACCACTTACAATCTCCGTCAACTCTGTGGTAATGGCCGCCTGTCTTGCACGGTTGTAGCTAATCTTCAAAGACTTTAGGAGCTCATTGGCATTTTCGCTGGCCTTGTCCATAGCGGTCATACGGGCACCATGCTCGCTGGCATTGCCATCCAGCACAGCTTTGTACAATTGTGTATTAAGAATCTTGGGCATGAGTTCTGCAATCAACACTTCTTTGCCGGGTTCATAGATAAAATCTGCTTTTTTAGTAACCTGTGTATTGCGTACTTTTTGTACTGGTAAAAATGGTTCTGCAATAAATTGTTGCGTAGCAGCATTTTTAAATTCGCTGAACACCAGTTCTACTGCATCAAACTCTTTGTTGGCAAAGGCATCCATTGCATATTGCGCTGCAGCCTGCACTTTTTCAAAACTCAGCCCTGTAAAAATATCCCAGAAGAGGTTTACCACCTTAAAGTTATTCTTGGTAAAATGCTCGTAAGCTTTTTTGCCGATCGGCAAAACCTGTACATTTCCTTTGCTAAACTGCGTAGGATATTTATCGTGAATTACCTGTTTAGTAAGCTTAATAAGATTACTGTTGTAACCGCCGCAAAGTCCGCGGTCGCTGGTAACAACAATCACCAGCACGTTTTCAACCGGCCTCTCTACTGCCAGTGCCATAGATACATCGCCTTCGGTACTGCTTACGATATTGCCCAACATTTCCTGAAGCTTGTGAGCATAGGGGCGCATTTGGGTAATGGCATCCTGGGCACGACGGAGCTTTGCCGCACTCACCATTTTCATGGCTTTGGTTATTTGCTGCGTGCTTTGTACACTTTTTATACGGGTTCTTACCTCTTTTAATGCACCACTCATATTGTATATTTTTATCGGTGCGCAAAATTAAGGCAAACGGATCAAATAATTGCCAGCCATCTCGGGCCAAAATGTTTGAACATAAATGAAGGAGGTTAGATGTTTATTCGCCTGCTAATACCGGGGCATTTGACCAGTTTAGATACTGTAGCTTTTTCAGAGACAACCCTTTTAATTTTTACTATATATGTTTTGCAAAAGATGAGATACAAGGCTGGAATGTTAGATTGGATGATTTTTATGCCTATTGGATCAAAACCTGGCTCAAGCATCTAAAGCGGGCTTTGGTTATTTGTTTTACATTCGTTTTCACGAGGATTTATTTCTTTTCCTAATCAACCAAATAGATTTAACCATCTATAAATAATCAAGTTTGATAACAAGCACTTCCAGATCAGCTGTATTAAGAAGAATTTCACTGGTACAAGAGTGGGACCTGCTGGTTATTGGCGGCGGTGCCAGTGGTTTGGGTATTGCTTTAGATGCTAGCTCCAGGGGTTACAAAACCTTGCTGGTAGAACAATCAGATTTTGCCAAGGGAACTTCCAGCCGCAGTACCAAATTGGTGCATGGCGGAGTACGCTACCTGGCGCAGGGCGACATCCGCATGGTAAGGGAGGCCAGTATAGAAAGAGGTTTGCTGCTCAGAAATGCCCCGCACCTGGTAAAGGATCAAACTTTCATTGTACCCGTTTACACTTTTTGGGACAGGCTTAAATATAGTATCGGTCTAAAGTTATATGATCGTATATCCGGTAAGTTGAGTTTGGGAAGGTCTGTCTTCATTTCCACAAAAGAAACCCTTGAAAAAATACCGGGTATTAAAGAGCAAGGACTGAAGGGTGGCGTATTGTATTACGACGG
>JANPJW010000471.1:0-2256 GCA_031425715.1 Chitinophagaceae bacterium
GTCAAAAAAAAAATTCCTTTACATACTAATAAGAAGAAGCAGTCGTTTTAAGGTTTAGAACACAGAACCAATATCACCTACTAAACCGAAAAACCATGCTGTCTTTAAAAAGAATCATGCTGCTGTTCATGCTATGCCTAACCACAGCTGCAGTAACTGCACAAAGCACGAACCCTCCACGCACCCCAGTTTTTTCCCATCAGGGTCAATCTATTTCCCTATCAGAATCCACGCTCTCCAATGCAATGCTGTTTACAAAAGGACAGCAAGCGACGATTCAACTTGGGGATAATTTTATTTTTCCAGGAGAAGTAATTAGCAACGATCAGGTCTACTACAATCTTCAAACTATCATTGTGCGCTCCCCTGCGTTTAACAATGCGCTGTTGCAAATATCCAGGCAAACAAACGATGATAGGTCTGTTAACTATGTGGCCCACATATTTGGAAATAAAAGTACAGACGGTTTTGAGTTAAAAAAATCGACCGATGGAATGTACGTGTTACAAAAGTTTGAAACCGACTTAATCCTGCAAGATTGCAAGCTGCAATAATATACCAGATCCCCTAAGATCTTTTAAATTAAATATCCAATTCCTACACCTGAAAAGCTTACGACATGAAAAACTTTACCAAGAACATAATTTTACTACTCACCATCTTTCTGCCGTCATTCTTATTGGCACAGGTTCCTAAACTGAGCAGTTACCCATCTGCAAGTGCTACACTTTTTTTAGATTTTGATGGCCAGTATGTGCAGGTTGCGGGTTGGAACAACGGCAACGGTTTCTACTGCCAGGCACCTTCTGTTACCAATGCCCAAATTGAAAATATGTTTAACCGGGTGGCTGAAGACTATCGTCCATTTGACATCAACGTTACCACCGACTCTGCGAAATTTCTGGCAGCACCTCTTACCAAAAGAATGAGAATTATCGTGACTCCCAGCAGCACGTGGTATCCTGCCAATGTAGGTGGAGTGAGCTATGTGGGTTCTTTTACCTGGGGGAACAATACGCCGGGCTTTGTATTCAGCGACAAACTGGGCAACAATGCCAAGTACCTTGCCGAGTGCATTACGCATGAGAGCGGCCACACGGTTGGTTTGTCACATCAATCCCGGTACGACGGGTCCTGCAATTTACTTGAACAGTATAATATAGGGAATGGCAGTGGCGAGACAAGCTGGGCCCCGGTAATGGGAAACAGTTATTACCGCAACATGACGGGATGGAACGATGGTCCTACTCCCTTTGGATGTGCCAATACACAAGACAACCTGACCATTATCACAACATCTAATGGCTTTGGTTACCGTATGGACGATTATACTGATACACCCATTGACGGCGCCTTTAACCTTGGGTCGACATCATTTTCTGCCACCGGAGTAATTGCAAACAATGCAGACAAAGATGCCTTCAAATATGTACTAACACAAAATTCGAATTTCCATGTAGAGGCGATCCCTTTTAGCGTGGGTGGAAATAGTGGAGCTAACCTTGACGTGACTGTAGACCTTTACAAAGATGCTACGCTCATCAGGACTTTTAACCCTGGAGCGTCATTGAGCGTATCAATAGATACCTCCCTCAATACCGGCACCTATTATTTGGTTCTATCTGGCTCGGGAAATGAAAACACCAATGATTATGGTAGCCTGGGATCTTATTCAATCACTGGATTTTTTGGAGCATTGGCTGTAAAAGATATCAAGCTTTCGGGAAAAGCGGATAAAAATAAACACAACCTTAGCTGGTCAGTTATTGCAGACGAGCCCACCAAAGAACAGCAACTCGAAGTTTCTTCAGACGGAATAATATTTAAGGCATTGGCTACAATAAATCCTTTGCAAAAAACGTTTTCTTATTCAACAAATAAAATCGGTACCAACTATTACAGGCTTAAAGTAAAAACGGTGATTGACGAAACTGCTTATTCAAATGTGGTAGCCTTACAAGCTAACAGAGGAGTGGAAAAATCTTTTGCAGTGTCTACACTAATACAGCATGACATTACCGTAAATGCTGAAGAAAAGTTTACCTATCTACTTAGTGACGCCAACGGCAGAATGCTCATACAGGGGGCAGGAAACAAAGGACTTCAAAAAATAAATGCTTCGAGGCTGCCGGGTGGTATGTACATCCTGCAACTGGTAAGTAACAACGAACGACAGACAGAACGAATTATAAAACAGTAAGGTAGATTCATGTGTAAGTTAGGGGACAGCGTTAGGGGCTGTCCTCTTTTTTTATG
>JANPJW010000472.1:0-18157 GCA_031425715.1 Chitinophagaceae bacterium
CTGGCATTACCATTTGCAATTGTATGTACATTCATATGTATTGCGCTGATGAATGTAAAAGGCGCTGTGTTGGCAACGGCACTTTGGTATGCAATTACCTGGTCGCCATTTACACTTAAGCTAAGCATAAGACCAGAGCAAGTTCCGGCAGAACCACCTCCTATAAGTGTTGCAGTAGGAGTTCCTCCGGGAATGCCTGCTATCGCAATTTCTGTACCCTGCGTTCTGGCTGTAGCAAAAGTAAAACTTACCGTATTCTCCCCAGCCCGGAAAACACTATTATTGCCCCATGCATTTTCGGTAAAGTGTATAACAGTATTGGCAGCAACATTTTTAAGGATTACAAACGAAAATCCATCAGACTGTGGACTATTTAATGAACCATGATACCCTGTGAAGGCGATATCTCCTGCTACAAGCTGAGCGGTGGATTGTTGGGTTACAAAAAAGGAAAGAAAAAAGAAAGCTACTTTGAATAGAATATTGTAAAAAGATTTCATATTATAAGGTTTGGGTTAATTAGCTGCAAACCTACTACATAAGTTTAGAATACCCCCTGTAAAAATTCCTTTCTTTTACACATTTCGCCGCCCATGTTTGTGTGCTCACAATCCTAAATCGGTAATCGATAATCAGCAGTTGTAAATAGTTGAAGGGAATTGTTCCTGGAGATACTAACAATGGCCTTATATTTTTTTCTTACCGGTTGCTGTTCCCACAAACTGAAACTTCTTTGTCACTGAATGCTTTTAATCGGAAACAATTTTAATCTCATCATATTCATGTTAGTAAAAAGAGGCGCTGCTCCACCAATAATCTTCCGGTAAGATGGCACGCTCTTTCTGCGATGTATAGGATTACAATGGATACAATAAAGTTTCTGAAGAAAGCTTTTTTCGCTTCTGGAAGTATGGCGGTAAGAAATCTATTTGTCCCTGGCGTGGGTAAGCAAAATACATTTCAACAGATTTTCTGAACTGTAAGTTGATCTGATAGTAGGTATAGTTTGTAGGAAATTTACCATTCGATCAGACAACATTCCTTTTAATAGGGACGGTTGCTTGTAAACATCTCGGTTGGGGCGGACAGCAACCGATAAGATTTAAATAAGAAAATGATAGCTCAGCATCGGGCATTTTAGGCTACCATTTGGATGTTTGGAAAAGAATTTGCATTTTGTAACCAAGTCGTTTTATACCGCACCATTGAGCAGGCACAGCTAAGCGTATTCTTCAAGTATTGTAAACCATTTCCTCATGCCGGCATACGAAATAGAAATCATCTTACACCGCCAGTTGGCAGATTGTATGTCTATACCTGTCTTTATTACGGATACTCGTGGCAACCTTATTTATTACAATGAAGCCTCAGAAGATATCCTGGGCAAACGATTTGAAGACACGGGCGAAATGCCTGTAGCGTTATGGTCTACCCAATTTAAACCCTTAGATGAAGCCGGGTCTCCGCTGGCACCCGAGGAGTTGCCCCTGGTGAAAACACTGAACGATAAAAATCCCTATCACAAAATATTTCATATAGAAAGTTTGCAGGGGCTTAAACAGAAGATCTCTGTTACGTCGTACCCCATCATGAGCCGCACGGGCCTTATGCTGGGGGCGGTGGCATTATTCTGGAAATTGCAATCATCATGAAAATCAAAATTTGGGGTATACGGGGTTCAATACCTACCACAGACCCGGAAATGGGTAAGTATGGTGGTAACACTTCCTGTGTGCAGGTAGTGGACGATGGCTGGCAACTGGTGTTGGACGGTGGGTCCGGTATTCAAAAATTGGCAGCCAATATTCACGTTGATACAAAACGTATAGACATCCTGCTAACCCACCTGCACATAGACCATATCCAGGGACTGGGATTTTTCAGACCTCTTTTTGATGCTACCATGGAAGTACATATCTGGGGACCCGCAAGCAGTACCCGTACTTTACATTCCCGCCTAAGCCGGTACCTTTCGCCACCTTTATTTCCCATGCTTATTCGGGACCTTCCCTGCAAATTGATCATGCATGAAATTGCAAACAGCCAGTTTATGATCGGCCCCTTTTCCATCCAGTCGGCTTATGTAGTACATCCCGGGCCCACGGTGGGGTACCGGGTAACTACCAACAACCGATCTTTTACTTTTATTCCTGATCATGAACCTGCCCTGGGCAGCAAAGGCATCATTGCAGATCCGCAGTGGGTTTCCGGTTTTGACCTTGCGAGCGAAACCGATATTTTATTGCATGATGCACAATACAGCGATGGAGAATATGAGGCAAAAAAAGGCTGGGGGCATTCCTCTTTTAAAGATGCAGGCTCCTTTGCGAGGCTAACGGGGGCAAAACGGCTGCTATTGGCCCATCACGATCCATCCAGGAGTGATGCGAAGCTTGAAGCACTTTTTGATACATTTAAAAACAGTGACCATTTTCCCTTTAAAGCTGAGCTGGCTCAGGAAGGTATGGAGTACGTTCTTTGAATGTTTAAAATCCTTTTTTCCGTTACGATGGATCAGCTACAAAAATTTCTGATCGGTTGCTGTCCCCACCAATTGAAACTTCTGAATCACCCAATGCCTGTACCTGGATTCAATTTATTGAACCTATTTGTTTGGTGCAGAAAATTCCATCATGTCCCTGCTGTGGGGAGCGACATAAATCCGGCAATGTAGATAAGTTGTGCTGGCAAGCCATTTTGCTAAACTGTGAATTAGCTGGAAGAAAAATCCCGGCGTGAGCCACAGAATTGACAACGTCCTATGCGGGGGTACCTTACTTGGAGAAAGATTATTAAAACAGATTTTTTTCACCCTGCGAAGAGCCGTATTACCCTCTGCACATATCACCCTATTTCGCTATAGCACAGTTCCTTCTTTTGTTTCAATTTTAGCAGCAGATAAATATCGAATCTAAGTACACTTATTTCCGCATAGGTCCCAACCGGTACGACAGCAGTTTGAGGGAGGCGTGCACTTTAGCAGTGATAAGGAAGCAGGCCTTGAGATGGTTAGAAAAGTATGTGAGGAGTTAGTAAAGTGGGCCAAGAAAAAGGGCATGTAGCTGCACAGATCTGGGAAAGCAGAAATACATCAAGTATTATTTCTCTCAGAGGACGTTTCAGCGATCACCCGGACATGCCCCTGCAGCCATTGTTGGTTGCAGGGGCAATTTGAATATTTATTAACTATTTAATTATTGCATTGGTAAAACTACACTCATGAAAAATTTGTTGCGGATCACCTCGTTCAAACCATTGATATTGGTAGCCATTCTTCTCAGCTGCGGGCTGCACGCTCATTTGCAAAATATCGGGATCAACACTCCGGACCCCAAAGCAAAGTTGCAGGTAACCGGAAGTTTTATGGTAAGCTCGGCCTATAAAGGAAGTGCCGCTGAGCCCGCTCCGGCTAACCAGTTAACCATGGTGAATGGCATGCCAATCCGGTTTGAAAACGACAGTGTCGCAAGATTTTACGATCCCGGAGGGCCGTCCGGTTCGTATTTGGCCAACCTTACTGCACAGGCTATATGTTCAACCTATACGGGCAACTATTTTTATGCGTACCTGGAAATCACTATAGAGTCGTTGCAATTGGGCACAGGAGACTCTCTGCTTATTGCCGAAACTTTTTCCAGCACTTTTTATAGAATCGGCAATACAACTATTGGTGCCCCCATAGTCTTGCATTCGAGCAGTCCACAGGTAATTTTTACTTTTAAAAGCAATTCAGATGCTTCAGTGGGCCAGGGGTTCTCGGTAAAAGTAAGAACCATGTATCCGGATAACGCATCTGACCCCAATACCAACCGTTCAGGATATGGAATAGCCTTCAACAGCAACGATGAGTCGCTTCGCTTTGGCACTTTGAACCAAGACCCCAGGGGCGAAAGAAGTATTGTGCTCGGGCCAAACAGCAGGGCAAGCGCAGACAGAGCCGTTGCCATTGGTTCGAACAGCTTAGCCAGAGGTTCAAGTTCAATAGCAATGGGTCAAAGTGCCAGAACCGAAAACTCTGAAACAGTTGCAATCGGAAGCTATTCAACAGCAGACGGGCCCCGCTCGATAGCCATTGGTGTGGTGTCTACAGCTTCTGGTTATGACGCTCTTGCCCTGGGTGGCGGCAGTGCAACAGGCACCAACTCTGTAGCAGTGGGCGATTTTTCTACTGCGGAGGGAAACTATGCTACCACGATAGGTTATGGTACCCGGGCAAGGGCATACAGCAGTGTGGTAGTAGGGCGCTACAACTTAAGCTATGCCAGCGAAAACCCAACCAGCTGGGTAGACACAGACCCCATTTTTGTGGTAGGTAATGGTGAAGGCAATTCAACCCGTTCGAACGCTTTGAGTGTACGGAAAAATGGCCGCATAGGTATTGGAACCGATTTTCCAGCCACGGATGTGCACATACGACAGGGGAGCGCCGGGGGTTTGATGTTGGAGAATCCGTCTGATAACAACAAGTGGCGTATTTACAGTGCCAGTGGAGATAACAACCTTACCTTTTACAACAATGCCAATACCGAGATTGCAGATATAGATGATGTAACCGGCACGTTCAGCGCCATCAGCGATGCAAGGCTCAAAAAGAATATCAGTCCGCTAGGTAGCGTACTAGCCCTGGTTAAACAACTGGCTCCTACTACTTATCATTTTAACTGGCAGCAAGCTACCGACGAAAAGCAAATAGGAATGCTGGCGCAGGAAGCCTACAAACTTTTTCCACAGTTGGTGAGTTACGATAAAGAAAAAGATTTGTACAAAATGAATTATGCAGGTTTCAGCACCGTGGCCATCGCCGCCATCCAGGAGCAGCAGGTAGAGATGGACGACCTCAAAAAGCGCCTGCTGGCCCTTGAAGAAAAGTTGGGTAAATAAGCAGCTTGCTTCAGCTCCATCAGCCTGGCTAAAATAATTTTAGATGACCAGTTTTCTTTCTTTATTGCATATTCGGCTCGGTAGGTTTTATCCTTCCCCGGCAACGTCTCCCCAAGTGGAGGTTGGGTCAATTAGGTGGAGACAAAATCACCCGATTTCTACATCGATGAATGCCCGTTCAGCAAACGAACCCATACAACCAAAGCTTCTACGGTATTACTTTTACATGCCAAAATTGGTTGCCATTCATTCAGCAGGCAAATGGTTACAACATCATTCATAACCACATCGAAGGCGTGCAGGGAATCTATCTGGCAACCACCTTTATGGAGATGAATGCTGTGGTATTTGACAAACCAGGGCAAGGTTTCGAAAAAACTTCAACAAACGCTCTTTTACCTGGCTTATCAATTTGAAAATTACCATGATCCGGTTATATTCGCTTTGTGTGGATATAGAGATCCCGTTTTCCCGGGGAGCATACCTAAACTTCTTAACATGAAATCATAAGAACATGTACATAAACCGTTATTACAGCCTATGGATGACAGTGCGGTGGTCAAAGAAATCGCTACTATACGGGCTGCTGTATTCCGCCGTTATCATCTTAGTGTATGAGATCACTAAATTCAACATTTCCTTGCCATGGCAGCCCATTTCTGTTATAGGCATTGCCGTATCCTTCTTTCTGAGTTTTAAAAATAACAGTTCATACGACCGCACCTGGGAGGCCAGGAAAATATGGGGAAAGGTGATCAACGACAGTCGCACTTTTTCGACAGCTGTGCTTACCATGCCCATCCAGGGCACCAGCCACGAATGGAAGAAAAGCATGATTCACCGCCACCTGGCCTGGTTGCTGGCCCTGAAGCACAATATGCGTAAGGTGAGAAAATGGGAACACAACGGCCCCATTGATAAGCTGGTATTCACCCCTAACTTCAGAAAAGAATGCGAAGATGGAATGGAGCCCGAGATCTCGCAATATCTCTCTGCCGGTGAACTTGAAGATCTCATGAAATACTCGAACATACCCACACAGATTTTGAAGAACCAGACTTTGGAATTAGAGCGCATGTACAACGATGGGCACCTATCGGAATATAAACATGTGTGGCTTCACCAACTGATCGGTAACCTTTACGATCTGCAGGGCATGACGGAGCGGATTAAAAATTTTCCATTTCCACGACAGTATGCTTCCACGGGCCTATGGATACTTTATATTTTTTGTGCGCTCATTCCATTCGGGCTATTGGATATATTTGAACAATCAAAGGGATTGCACCATTGGCTCACCATACCTTTTTCTACCCTCATTATCTGGTTGTTTTTCCTGGTAGACAGGATAGGGGACTACTCCGAGAATCCCTTTGAGGCTGCCTATAACGATGTGCCTATTTCTTCCATTTCCCGTGCTATAGAAATTGATTTGCGGGAGATGCTGGGCGAAACCAATATCCCCCCAGTTTATGCAGCAGAGAATGGTTTTTTGATGTAGTGTTAGAAAGAATACTTTACGAGTGATGGATTGAGCTACCCTATGCATTAAGTGTAAGATTATCTAATCTTAGGGATAGTTTGTAGGAGATTTACTCTGGGAAAAGCGAAATTTAGTTTGGTAAGGGAATTTTGCTTGTAAAGGTTTCGGTTGGTGGGGACGGCAACCGATAAGAAATACTCTTATTTAGTGCTAGGAGTGCGATTCTCATTAGTCAGTATATGTTAGTACGTAATTAATTTTTTTGTGGCTCTCCGCAGCTATAAACCGAGCACACAGCCATTCGGCCATTAGTGGGAAAAAGCGTTTGCACTAAATAAAAGAGGTTGCAAGATTGCAACCCCCGAAAGCAAAAAACAGAGGTCGTTGTCATTTTTTGCCGGTGAAAAGGGTCAGATTTTGCTGTGTAAAATGAAAGATGATATCATCGTGCATAAATGGGATTGAACTCTATTTTTTGTCGCCTTTTCCAAGAGAGAAATTATAGCCTACATGAATGCCTACAAGGCCTATGGTTTCGCCATCTTCTGTGCCAGCCTGGTAGCGAACACCCATATCAATTTTGTTTTTAGCATAGCCTACACCCAAGGCGTAGGTAAACACTCCATTGGATGAAGAGATCCTGTCTCCCTCGTATTTGACTTTTGCTGAATAAATTCCATAACCTGCCTGTGGCTCCACATATAGCCCATTCATAGAAAGGCGATAACCAGCCAGTAAAGGAATGATTCCAATAGAGAAACCCATTCCATCTAAACTCTCCTTTGCTTTATACTCGGAGTAACCTGTAGTAAAAGTCAAATGACCAGTTTTGGCAACTCCGAACAATCCTTTTACAGAACCGCCAAATCCTGTTTTAACTCCGTCACTAAAATCTCCGGTCGGGAGTCCGACTTCAGCCGCAACCGAAATTTGATTGTTGCCTTTTTGCGCCTCTGCATTAAAAAAGGCAGTTAATAATAGCGTAAAAGATAAAAGTAATGTTTTCATGATCTTAAGTTTAATTGTTTTGTGCCTACTCTGGTGCTGGGTTTTCGGCATCCCCCGTTTTTCTTGCAAGCTTTCGGTAGTAAAACTAAAAGCTGTAACTGCGGCTTGCAAATTGATAAGGGAGGCTTCATAGCTGGGTAGTATTGAAATTCAATAACTGGCTTTACCCGGTTAAAAAGGGCACTGAAATATTAATAGCATACAACTGATTTTATATTGACAGTTGCAGTTTTTCGTAAAAGAACTCATCTAAAAGGTTGGAATCCGTAAAATTATTTTACCCTCACAGACAGTCACCTGTACTGCATCTGATTAATGGTATAAAATCTACCCCTGTGTAAGCTTACACTGCATCCATGCCGGCCAAAGTGTGACAAGTAATCTCAACCAGATTCAAGCTTTACATGCATGATGAAGTTTTCGTTTTTTGTATATGCTCAAGGCTGATGCTCCGCCTATTTCTCTTCGGTGTCAGTCCCCACCAACCGGAACTTCTCCATCACTCAATTCCTGTAGTTTAAGTCAGTTTGAGACACAGGTATCCACGTTCAGAAACGAGGCGCTGCTCTGCCGATAATCTTCCGGTAAGCTGATCAGGCTGTAGCAGGTTGTATACGATTGATGGATATACTCCCGTTTCTGAAGAAAGCTTTTTTCGCTAATGGAAGTACGATTATAAAAAATCCTTTTGCCTCTGGCTTTGGAAAGAAATATTCATCTCAGCAAGTTTCCTTAACTGAGAGTTGCCCAGATAAATGGGGGGAGTGTATGTGGAATTGACTATTTTAAAAAGCAACAATTTAGTTTGGGAAGAACGGTTGCATGTAAAGGTTTCGGTTGCTGGGGACGCCAACCGATAAGGAAAATTTCATGCTATTGAGAACCCCACCAACAATGTAATTAAGTTATGGAATGTATAGCTCCAGAGGAGCGAAATTTTGGTAGAAGAATAGGATAAAATTAGAGTTGTTAGCCTCATAGAGGCGACATTATAATTCAACAAAAAATGTCGTGCATGTAGCACTTTACAAACATTTCAAAAATGTGATTGTAACAGAATGCCGCCTCTACAAGGATTAACTTAGCGACGTTGCCCGCTGGCACAAAAGAGTTACTGGCACAACGAATTGGCCCGCACTACCACAATCCCATTTCCACCACCGGTGGAGAGTGTAGCTCCCGGCATCAGGTTTATTTCACCGCTGCTCATATTCACCCTGGCAGAACCGCTTACATTATAAGATGGGGCATTGATGGTAATACTGTTGCGGTACACATATTCATAATAACCGCTGGTAAGATTCTGGTTTAAGGTTGTGGTATAGGCATCAACCGTCAGCATCCGGTTCAGCAGGGCCTGGGTATTATCAATGGTATAATGCATCCTGGCGGCCTGCCCCGGAGTTAAATTAAATGGGGTGGGGCAGATCACTAAATGGTAAGACATGATATTGGCGGGTGCCATGGTATAACGACTGCCACAGGAATCTACTGTGTTGACAATGTATTCGCAATTTTGGTTAAAATAATTGGATGGCACATTCTCCTTGTCAGCCGGTGTGTCACATATTAAATCGCCGGCCACGCTACAGTTCGCACAGCTCCCGGTTCTGGCTACTGCCTCTTTTCCATAGTAGGTTTCAAATGTGTGCAACAGTCCCAGGGCATGACCTATTTCATGAGAGGCAAGGATAGGAAACCCCGACCAGGTATAGCTTCCCTCCAGCGATACAAATGTGCTGGGGATACCCCACGCTGTTCCCGTTACACTGCCTTCAATACCACCGTGCACAAAAACGGTCATGCAGGTGGGGCGCTGGTTGGCAATAGCCTGCAATGCCAGGAAATCATCATTGCTGTCAGGATCCACCACATTCAATTCATCAGAAACCATCAATTCCATCCCCTGCAGGATAAAGCAGATACCGTATGGCGCATAATGTTGTCGCATCCATTCAAGATGGGCCAGTATCTCGTGTTCTTCCTGGGCAGGTTGAGCAACCTGGTAGCTGGGCTTTGTTATAATTACGTATAGCCTTAGCATCCGCATGCCGCTTATATTCATGTTTCTTTGATAGCTGGCCGGTATAGCCAGCGGCCGGCTCAGCGGCGGTTTGGTGCCACAGTTCCTCTCCTTCTGTGCCATGAGATTGATGGTTGACATAAAAAACAAAAGTAGCATGATGGCTTTTTGAAAAATATTCTTCTGTTGCATGAATTGTTTTATTTAGTAATTAGTTGGATGCAGCGTTCAAAAACCGCATGCTCGTTATTTCGTTTTGGCAAGCGCCTCTACCTTTTTTTCCAGCGCAATAATGTACAGCGTGAGCTCCTCTATTTTTTCCATCATGCGCTTTTGCATATCGCCTACTTCAATACCTTCTTTTTCTACTTCGGCAGCAGAGGGAATATTGGGCAGGTGTTTGTTTTGTTGAATGAACTGCTCCACTTCTGCCAATGAGCGGAGTTTGTACGCATCGCCAAACACATAATCAGGCCAGCCGCTGCTGGCCAGTTTTACTTTTACTTCCTCGCAAACCATTTTTCCATTGATGGCAAACTTGTAACCCGTGGGCACTGCTGCACTTCCTATACGCACAGAGCCACCATCGTTTTGTAATACCAGGCTACTTGCACTGGCGCCGCTCCTTGCCATAATTTCATTGTTATCTATAATGAGGTTAGTACCACTGGCAGGGCCCAGCATCATGTATCCGTTGCTCGAAGCACTTAGCCCGGCATCCTGCCCGGTTTCTATATGTAGTTTTGTACTGGGGAAACCTGCAGTAATAGCTGGTAGGTTGGGGGCGATACCTACATTGCCGCCGTTTTGAAATAACACCCGCTCCATACCCCCTTCAAGCAGCATTAGCCTGTTGGTGGAGGAAGAATACAACATATCCCAGTTTTTAGCGTCGGTGGTATTTCGTATACGCAGGAATCCATTATCTATGTACACGTTACCAGAAAGCCGGCCGGGGCCATTTACATCCAGGGTGTAAGCAGGGTTGATGGTGCCTGCGCCGATACTGCCCAAACTTAATATATCCCCGTTTACCCTTGCGTTTCCCGTTACATGAAACTTTTCCGATGGCACACTGGTACCTATGCCAATACTGTCAATACTGTTGTAAACCACATTGCGGGTGGGGGAATGTACCCAATAGTCATTTGTAATAAACAGCCGCCAAACGCCCTCTTGGTACTGGTATGTTTTGTTGGCATCCGTATCATACACCAGCAGCCCTTCGGCCGGGTTGGCTATGCTCACCCGCTGTATAGCACCCATTGCTGGCATAAGAAAACCTTTGGTAGTGCTCTTTACATCCAGCACAGCACTTGCATGGGGGCTGGTGCTGCCAATAGCCACGCTGCCCGGGTTGCTATTATAAATATTACTACCCGATACCGCCCATGCTGATGCCCCACCAGCTGCCTGTTGAACCCAGGCCGTGCCATTAAAATACCAGAAACTGTTGCTGCTGGTTTCATATACCATCAGGCCCGTCGGTATGGGGGATGCAATTGCCAAACGTTCGGCAGAAGTCATTCTCGGTATGAGCAAACCTTTGGTGGTGCTGGCCACATCCAGTTGGGCTTTGGCATTGGGAGATGCAGTGCCAATACCAATACTTTGTGCACTGGCAACATTCACCATCATGGATGCTGCAAGAAATAAGATGAAAAGTTTCATATTTTTTTGAGTTTTAAATTCATAAATTATTGGGGTCCATTACCATAAAATTGAAATCTGCATTTACATGATTGCCCGTAAGCGGGTTGGTAATTTCAATGATGAATTTTGTGGCCCCGTTCATATAAGCATTGGCAACCCTTGGTGATGCACCCCTTGGCGTTACTAAAATTGCAGACCTGGCCCCGGGTCTTCCTTCCTGCGGAGTTACTTCATACACGCCTGTACTGATTAGAATGATGGTTCCACTTACCGACATCCACACAGAAGTACTGTTGTTGTATACCATCCCATATATTACCGGCAGCGTATTTTCCGGAGCCTCAGCAGGGGTAAAATACCGCATTAATTTTCTGCCCATATTTATATTGCCACCACTGCCGGTTAATACTTTTAAACTCCCGGTGGTATCTATAGAAATAACGTCGTTGCCATTCATGCGGATAATTGTTTTACCTGTAGTGTTACCGCTATTGGTACCCAGGCGTAGATCATCGCCTGATTCCTGCATAAATGCCTTGTTTGTGCCACTGCTTTTCAATTGCAGGGTGGGGCTTGTATTGTCTACATTTACATTTCCCTGCGTGGTAATGTTGCCATTAATGGTAGCCGTGCCAGCCGCTGCCAGCGTGCCAGACGATACAAGATTATTTCCATGAAGCAGGTTGCCCGCCGATACATTATCTGCCGCTGTCAAGGCGGCCCTGCCTCTGATAGTGCCCACTACTTGCAGCCTTGCATCCGGCGAACTGGTGGCCAGGCCCACACTGTCAAACGTATATGTATAGTTGCCGGAAGCCGACTTTGTCCAGTATGAATTGTTAAGCAGGTACCGCCACAAGCCATCCTGGTACTGGTACATGCGGTTTGTGCTGCTGTCGTAAACCAGTAAACCTTCTGCGGGGTTGCTGATGCCGAGCCTGGCTGATTGTGTAAGCCTTGGTATGGCTACCCCCTTAGCGCTTTTGCTCACATCCAGCACCGCACTTGGGTGCACCGTGCTGCCGCCGATGCTTATTCCCTGCTGCGCAACAGTAGCCAACCAGCAGCAAAGGCATAGAGAAAAAAGCAGTGATAATTTCATAACTTTTTGGTTATATAGATTAGTTTAAGGGATCGCTTACTACAAAAGAAAAGGCGCCATCTACCCGTGTACCGGTGCGGGTAAATATTTGCACCCTAAACTTTCTCATGCTTACCCAGGTAGCAATACAAAGCCTGTTTGGTTCTTTGGGTGTAACTATAATGGCACTGTATGGCGTGACGATGTCGGCATAAAACGATACGTCATACTGCCCGGTAGAAATTTTTGTAAACTCATCAGTAAGGAAAAAAGGAGTTACCCATGAGTTGGTGTAATCCGGGTTGGCAGCAATATTGCCAAACGCCACGGGGAGCATATTGATATCAGGATCTGCAAAGCGGCATACTTTCCATCCGACTGTAAGATTTCCCCTGTAACCAAAGCGGTTAGATAGCAGGTCAATATTGGCCAGGCGGTCTATGGATGCCACATCATCACCGTTAATGCGCAATACTGTTTTACCGCTGCTGTTTCCAGAATTGGTACCCATGCGCAGATCGTTACCGGCGAGTTGGAAAAATGCTTTTTTATCTGCATTACTTTGTAGTTGTAAAGTAGTGGCTGCGGCTTCCAGGTCAATATTGCCGTAGGTAGTGAGCGTGCTGCCGATGGCTGCATTTCCGCTCACGATCATATTTGCTGTGGACGCAACGGAAGCCGCCACAATATCTCCTGATGCATTAATATTGTTAGCTGCGATTACCCCTTGCCGTGAGCGGATATTTCCGTTCACATCAAGTTTTTCTGTTGGTGCACTGGTTCCTATGCCAATGCTGTCAGAAGAATTATACATCCAGTTGCGGGTAGATGATTGTATCCAGCTTTCATTGGTAAGCATATAGCGCCATACGCCATCCTGGAACTGGTATAGCCGGTGAAAACTGCTGTCGTACACCAGCAAACCATTAGCCGGCGATGCTATGGAAAGCCTTGCCGTGTTTGACATACGGGGCACCAGCAGCCCTTTATTGTTACTTGAAATATCTAATGCAGCACTGCTATGAGGGGCAGATGTACCAATGGCTACAGATGTTTGGGCCAAAGCTTCCGCTGCGTAAAATGCAAACATTAATAAAATAGTAAGCTGTTTCATGAGGCGCATTTGGTGATTAGTTTAACGGGTCTATGATGGTGAAATAAAAATCATTGTCAACCCTTGAGCCGGCGAGGGTAAAAATCTCCACCCTGAATTTTCCTGCTCCCTGGAAAGTACCGGTGCATATTCGTGGTACGGTGGTACCCGTAGCCGTTATCAGGATTATTCCAAATGCGGAAAGGTTTGTGCGGTCTGTATCAATCTCATAAATGCCGGTGTTTATTTTAACGCTGCTTCCCGAACTGGGCCACATAGATGCGCTGCTGCCATCGCTGAATACCCGGCCATAAAGCAAGGGCAGATAATTACTTGTCCATCCCAGTGAGGAGTTTTTAACCAGCTTATCGCCCATCACTAATTTACCGGCATCAAAATCATTGACTGACCCCCATTTTAATAAAGTGAGGTTGGAGGCCGAATCTATTTGTACGAGGTTCTCGCCATTCATACGTATGATGATTTTACCGTCCTGGTTGCCGCTGTTGGTTCCTAAGCGGAGATCGTTGCCAGAAACCTGGAAGAAGGTTTTGTTTACACCGCTGTTTTTGAACTGGAGTGTAGCGCCTGTGTTGTCAATAACCAGGTCGTTGCCGCCGTTCACATTTCCGGTTACTATTGCAGTGCTGGCAGCAGAAGCATTTCCTTCGGCCAGCACTGAAGTGCCCGAGGCTGTGCCGCCCGCTGTAATGCTGGAATTGATATTGATGTTGTTTGTTGCAAGTATATCACCGTTTACCTCTAAGCGTTGTTGTGGTATGGAGGTGCCGATGCCTACACTATCTGTAGCATTGTACAGCGCATCCCGTGTGGTAGATCTTGCCCACAGATCGCTGTTGATAATATACCGCCAAATACCATCCTGGTATTGATAAAACCGCTGGAATGTGCTGTCGTAAACCAGTAATCCTTCTACCGGGCTGGCAATGGCCAGTCGCTGAGATTGTGAGAGCAGGGGCAACAGGAACCCTTTGCTGCTGCTGGTTATATCCAGTTGTGCACTGGCATGCGGCGATATGGTACCAATACCTACTCCTTGAGCAAAAAGCAGCTTACCCGTAAAAATAATAGCCAGCAGAAATAAGGATCCTTTCATTGTTCTCTAAGTTTAATGACAGCCCGGGTGGCTATCGCCATACAATAGCGCATTGGCCAGAAATACTTTTGTAACGATGGATTTCACAGACAGCTTCTCGCTACGGCGTGACTCAACACCAGATTTTCCACTAACTAAAAAGGGAAAGTTTCTCCATAACCAGTCTTAGTTAGTTTAAACCAAAGATGAAAAAGAATTGCTTGCACAGCAATAGCGAAATAGGGTGAATTTGCGGGTAGTAAGAAATGAATCTGTATTGTAGCCCCAATAAAACCGGACAGCTTCAAAGAACAATTACTTTCTCTGCAAGGTCCTCATGGTTGGTGTGGAGAGCTACCGATAAGAAAAAAGAAGTGATGCTCACTACAAATACTTTACCCTACTTATTTTTTGTATAGCCGGCTTTAGGTATATTTATTGTACCACCAATAAAAAATGGTACCCATGAAGTGTTTATTATGCTGTGTGTTTCTTTTATCCGCCTGTGAAACAACTACCCAAACAAATATAACTATTCAAAAAACAGATACTGCAAAAGTTGTTGCTATTGACAATCCCGCGGCTGGTAAGGAAAGTATAACCAATAGAGCAGTGATAGATTCCCCTGACAATACAAAGCCTGCGGCACGGCTGGCGCTTACCTCCAATGCGCTCCAAATAGTAAACAGCAATACAGGTTCTACATCAGAAATTGCATTTGGCAAGCCATTAGATGAGCTGGTAGAATTGATGAATAAAATTTTAGCTGACAAAGTTGCAAGCATAGGTACAAACACTGAGTGTGGTGCCGGACCACTGAAGATGGCCGTTTGGAAAAACGGGCTAAACCTCATTTTCAAAGAGCAAAAATCTAATGGCTTGTGGCAATTTGTTGGTTGGTATGTAAGCAAGCCTGCAAACAACACAAAACCACTAGAAACAATGGCAGGCATTGGTGTGCTCTCTAGCAGGGCAGAAATGGAAGAAGCTTATGTTGTTAAAATAAACAAATCAAGTCTCGGCTATGAATTTTCTACAACATCGGGTTTGTATGGCATCTTTGATGGCCCGGGTAAAAATGCCAAGATCACGGATATGTGGAGTGGAACCACCTGTATTTTTAGGTAGGTAAAATCTTCAAAGATCCTTGCCAGCAACGTCTCCCGATGGGATAGTTGAGCTCATGGGTAAAAAATCAATTTAAGAATTGTTGTATCTGCCCCCCTCAATATCACCCACCGGGGGACGTTTCGTTCATGATCATGAAACTAATGGAGCATTACTGTTTTAATGCATCACCCTGCAGGAGCCATTCCTTTAAAATGTACAAAGAACTTTTTTTCTTATCGATCAGTCCGCAACAATCGAATCTTCTTTCTACGATGTTGGTCTTAAGTTACCACCATAAGAGACTCACAGTCGGTTCTTGTTGGTAGCCGCAGGTTGCCTTAATCACCTGCGGCCAACAACTTCGGAGAAAAGTTCTTTCCTCCCAAAAGAACTGATCAGGATGTAGGCGTACGCATGGATGCCGAATCTGAGTAAATTGTTTACATCAAGACTACAATTTGCTCATCGTTCCTTAACCTGTTGGTGATGATGAGTTAACACAGCTGTTACATCTTTGCGGCGACAAAAATCAAGTCACCCACAAAAACTTTGTTTCATGAAAACGACACAACAACAATTAAAGAAAACCCTTTTTTCATCCCTGCTATTAATATGCATGGGCATTTTCGGACAATCTTTTACACATCTTCCTGCAAAAGGAAATAAAGCCACCGGAACGATTGAATATGTAAAGGGAGACGAGGTATCACTCAGCTTTTATGTAAACCTTCCGCAGGTTCCGGAGAAGGGTTGCATACTCAGAATTACAGACGAGTTTGGGGAGTTATTGTTTGAGCAGCGCATCCGCACCAGAACGCACGAGCAGATGTACAGGATCTCCCGGAACAATCTTACCAAACTAAACTTTAAAGCTATCGGTAAAGATTTTATGGTAGAAGAAACTTTTAACCTTCGTTTTGTACTCGAAGAAAAAATTGAGGTTACAAAATTGTAACAACCCTTACCCCAACGCAACGTCCCGCAAAAAGGACGTTGCATTTTTTTCTTCTGGAACGGGAACTCTCCTGCGTCGGTAAGTTCCGCTCCTTGAGGGCTGGCTTTCTGTCCCCGATACTACTTTTGTGTAACTAGCGTCAAAGCCTTATTCCCCCTGCTTGTAAGTCGTAGCAGTCTGCTGAAAAGGCGCTGCTGCACCAATAATCTTTCCGTAAGATGGCCATTATTCCATTTGGGTTGTATAAAATTATATTGGATGTACACCAGTTTCTAAAGAGCGCTTTTTTCGCTGATGGAAGCAGCACCACTTGATCAGCCATTACCAACATTTAGCCAGTGGGGTTTGGCCCCTATTTACCGTTTACATGTGCAGCCATGCCGGTTACATTTTAAGAGATGCCGTTCATGCATTCAAAAAGCAGAATAGGCTTTCTAACACTATGCCGATGGTTCAACCAGTACAGCCAAAAACATAAACTGGGTTTTATTTACTCTGGAGCTAGCTATATTTAAACTTCATACTGCTGATCGTAGCAATAAATTTTTAAAACCACGCTACATGATGCCAGGATTGAAACAAACTGACGATAAAATAGATTTATGCGTAATTCCTTACATATCGGTATGGCCGGAAGTTGTATGATAAACTAACCATTACAAAAAAAGGACCTGCTGAAGCTTAACTAATAAATACGTGCAGTCATGAAAAAAATAATAGCAATCATTTTACCATTGATAATGATTAAAGCCACTGCACAAAATGTAGGTATTGGGCTTACTACGCCCAACAGGGCAAAATTTGAAATAAATGGCGTAGCCGGTGCAGGAAATACAGTAGCACTTTTTGGCGGAGAAGGACATGGTATTTCACTCCAACGCAATTGGGCCACTATTGGCTTTAATCAGTACCGTGATGCGGCAACCGGTTTAGGGAAATATATTTACAATGGCTATGCAGCCACCCAATCCCTTGACCCCAACACAGGTACATGGGCTTTTGACATCATACCTTACGGTAACCCTGATGGTACTGTTCCTTACTTAACCAGAGCACTTGCCATTAATTATCTCGGAAATATCGGTATTGGTAATGCTGTAGCAAATGCGCCGTTACAGTTTACCAATACATTAGCCAGTCGCAAAATGGTAATGTGGGAAACTGCCAACAACGAACATCAGTATTATGGATTTGGAATTAATGGTGGTACACTTCGCTACCAGGTAGATGCACCAGGAGCAGCACACCGGTTTTATGCTGGCACCGGTACCTCCAGTTCCAATTTATTAATGACCATACAGGGTGATAAAAAAGTATTGATCAGCAACAGTGGTGGCGGTGGATTTTTAGGAGTTAACCTTGATGCAGCGCCTTATACTATCAGCATAAAACAAGCTGCCGGTACCGGCCTTTATATCCAGGAAGCCGCATCTGGAACTAACTGGCATCTCAGGGCTCAATATACTTCTCAAACAAGTTATGCAGTGCTTGCATTAGATCATAATGGTTCATTGGTAGGGTTTTTCAGACCCAGTGGTGAATATGCATGGGGTTCTGATAGCAGGCTAAAAACAAACATACAGGATATTAAACCAATGCTGGAGAAGGTTATGAAATTACGGCCGAAAATATATGAGGTAAAAGCGAACAATCCCAATCATGAAAAAACAATTGGGTTTATTGCACAGGAAGTAAAAACAGTTTTTCCTGAACTTGTTTTTTCAAATGAAAATTCAAAACTGGATAAAAAAGGCATTGAAAATGTACATGCGGT
>JANPJW010000473.1:0-2892 GCA_031425715.1 Chitinophagaceae bacterium
GCAGTACCCCCAGGCCAGCGTGTATTGTTTTGTGGCAGATTTGTCTGATAAACTACAGGTGCAGGCCTTTGCTGCCTGGTGCCTGCAGCAGGGAAGCCCGGCTATATTGGTGAACAATGCCGGAACTTTTTTGCCAGGCAATATCAGGGATGAAGCAGAAGGAAGCCTGGAACACATGATGAATACCAATTTGTACAGCGCATATCATCTTACCCGTCTATTGCTGCCTGCTATGTTGCAAAACGGCAGCGGCCACATTTTCAACATTTCCTCCATAGCAGCGTTACATGCTTATGACGGCGGCGGCAGTTATAGCATCAGCAAATTTGCCCTCGATGGTTTTAGTCAAAATTTGCGGCATGAACTAAAACCAACCGGTATCAAAGTTACGGCTGTGTTTCCCGGGGCAGTACTTACGGATAGCTGGGGAGGTTTTGATAACAGTACTAATCGCATCATGGAAGCGAGTGACGTGGCAGGTATGATACTGGCTGCTACTAAACTTTCGCCGCAGGCCGTTGTAGAAGATATTGTGCTGCGGCCCCAACTCGGCGATCTTTAATTAACAGTTCCTTTGATGGTTTTAGGCTCCGTTAACAAGGAAGAGCGGACGCTATTTTTTACTTTTGTGGGTATTTTAAACTGGGTATGATTACAACTTTACAAAGATTATTATTATGCTGGGTTATTATGATGGGAGTGTTGGCTACCTATGCCCAGCCCAAATTTTCAGTTGTATTGAGTCCTGCCGAAATTTCTAAAGGCGAGTATACCACCCTGAGGTTACTTATAGAAAACGCTACCGATATTGCCCGGCTTTCTACACCTAATTTAAAAGATTTTATTGTTGTAAGTGGCCCCAACCAGGAGAGTGGAATGAATAACGTAAACGGTAACGTTACACAATATGTGGCTGTAAGTTATATACTCCAGCCCCGGCGCACCGGCACTTTCGTTTTGCCAGTGCTGAAAGCAACATTGGATGGAAAAACTTTTTCGTCCGGGCCGCTCAAGTTAAAAGTCACAAAGGGAAGTGTAGGGCAGCCATCGTCGCCCATGCCGTATGCTGCTTTGAATCCTTTTGCGCAGCCCGAGCGCCAGCCAGATTTTACAGATTTTATTTTGAAGCCCAACGAGCGTGTGGCCGATAAGGTAAATAAAAATATGCTGTTGAAGCTGGAGACCAGCAAAACAAGTTGCTATGTAGGCGAACCTATTGTGGCTACTTACAATCTGTATTCAAGGCTCAGGAGCGAGAGCCGGCTTACTAAAAATCCTTCTTTTAATGGATTCTCTGTGATAGACCTGCAACAGCCTGATGCAACTGGTTATACCAGGGGCAAGTTAAATGGAAGGGACTATAATATCTACACCATCCGGAAAGCCCAGCTTTATCCGCTGCAGGATGGCACCATAGAATTGGAAACAGCTACCCTGGAAAATAATTTGTTGTTTTTGAAAAGCGATGCCAGCCAGATAAACGGAAATATTGATGGTTTTATAAACGGTATCGGCCTGGATGCCGGTGCCACGGTTTCGCAGTTGGTAAGTTTGAACAGCAAGCCGGTGACTATTTTAGTGAAGTCCTTGCCTCTTGCTGGTAAGCCGGCATCTTTTCATGGTGCCGTGGGACAGTTTGAAATTTCCGCAGCGCTGGAAAAAAATAATCTTACTACCACAGAAACAGGAAGGTTAAGGATTGTGGTGAGCGGCCAGGGCAATCTTCAGTTAGTTACCTCGCCAGATGTAGACTGGCCAAAAGAACTGGAGGTGTTTGACGTGAATGTGGTGGACGAATTGGAACAGACTACAGTGCCGGTTAGTGGCCGCAAAATATTCGATATACCATTTACTGTTTTAAAGGAAGGCAATTATACCATACCTGCCGTGAGTTTTAGCTATTTTGATCCTGCCAGCGCCACTTACAAAACACGTGTTTCAGAACCTATATCCATCACGGTTGTAAGAGGCACAAGTAATGCCGCTATCTATGTAGATGCTTCGGGGCAGCAGCAACCGTTTTCACTGGCCACTACCTTGTTTAAAAACAGAACATGGCTGGTGTCTTTAATTGGCCTGCTGATAGCACTTGGGGTATTTTTATGGATAAGGCTGGATGCCAAAAAGCAACCTGCAGTTGCAGTGATTCCTGCAGCTGGTGCCGAAGAAAAAGTAGATAGTTTATATGCCGATGAAAGCGTTTCCCTGGTTGCCAGGAATCCTTTAGCCATGGCTGAAAACTGCCTGCAAAGCGAGGAGTGTGTAGATTTTTACGCTTTGCTAAATCATGATCTTAAGCATTACCTGGCAGATAAATTTGACCTGAATTTGCAGGATTTAAATGCAAACAAAATATCGTCGATGATGGATAAAGCTGGTGTAGACAATGAGATTGCCTTGCAAACACAGGAACTCTTACAGGATATTGAGTGGCAATTGTACACACCCTTTGAGAGAAATGATGAGATGGGGAAATTGTATAACCGTTCACAAGACCTGGTGAAATCTATTCAAACCAGCCACCTGCGTGTTAGCCGGTAAACTTGTAGCCTACGCCTCTTACAGAATGAAAGTAAACAGGGTTGCGACTGTCTTCTTCAAAGTATTTTCTAAAACTTAAAATGAAATTATCGATGGTGCGTGTGGTAGGATACACATTGTAACCCCATACAGCCTGTAATATTTTTTCCCTTGTTACCACTTCATTCTTGTTTTCTATAAGCAGTTTCAACAACATGGCTTCCCGTTTGGACAACATAATTTGTTCATCTTTTTTATTGGTACCAATGAGGCCTCGAAAATCAATTTTATTTTTTCCAAATTCATATATGTCGGGCAGATTTTTTTTAACGGCCATCTGCTCACTTTTGCGAATGAGTTTGGTTACTCTTA
>JANPJW010000474.1:0-2708 GCA_031425715.1 Chitinophagaceae bacterium
AAGTTTTCAGCAATAAGGGTTTTTTCTTTTATGGTATCAGCTTCCTGCAACTGTTCCCACGTATCTTCTGCTTCCTGGGAAAATAGATCATCCAGTGTTATATAGTTGTCAGTAAACTCATGTAAGGGGTTCTGAACAAATAAAAAAGCCCCAACAGTTTTAAACTGAATTACAATCATTTTGCTTGTACCATAGCTTTCTACATAAGTTGGCTGTAACTGCAAACCAGCTAGCCAATATCTTTTATAGTCAGTAAAGGATGAAAAAGAATTGTCTGTAAATAATTTGAAATTATCATTAAGATTAAACACAAGACTCATACCTGTTTTGGGTAAACCAGCACCTTTATTGTTGCCCTCCAAATACAATATAAAATCTACATATTGGTTGAGGGGTGGAGGTGGAATATGTTTGTAATAAAGCAAAGGTCTTAATTGTATTTAGAAAGCAAGATATACTAAATTTTTAAAACTCGTGATTTGAAAATTGTTTAAAATGGGCATTTTTCATTGCGTGCCAGCGGGGTGTTAGCAAGCCATTGCATTCATTTCCTCAAGCGCTAACTGCGAAACGCAGATGCACGAATACACGTGATAACAAAGGAGGCCTGCGGCATTTCATTTTGACCTCACCCCCCACCCCTATCCCCCGAAATCATCGGGACCTGCGACAAAAGAGAGGGGAGTTTGCGTTCCGGCGGATTTTGATGATTTGCTGGGTAGCTTTATGGCAAGAAGGGGCCCAGGTTCATAAAAATATCTTTATTACGTAGCGCCACCCACACTGAAACATAACTTGCAAGAATGAGCCAAAGTGCCCTAAACATAAAGCACCAAAACGCTGTTTTGGAAGCGCCATAGCTTTTTACAACTACAACGACAACTACAATCAAACCCAACAGCGTGTCTACTGCACCTAAGATTGGACTCTTCAGGAAAAAATAGAGAAATGTAAAAATGCTAAATAAAACCCAGGCAGTATATTCAAGCACTATAATGGAATGCCTGTTTTTGGTATGGGCCGGCAAGTTTGCAACGCTGTATAGCCCGATCAGTGACGTAATGTTTAAAAACAGCCACATTGGTGCAAAAAGCCAATCAGGTGGTGCAATAGAAGGTTGAACAAAATTGTTATAAAAGGCCTCATCACCGTTGTACCCCGCAGGTATAAAGGAAACGATATTTGCTACTAAAAAAATGGCCAGGCAATGCCACCATTTCATTTGCTTAAATTGATTTCCCGCTTTGATTTGTTGATTACTTGCCTCCATTTTTAATCTTATTTTTGTGAGTGAAATTTATATAGAACAAATATGATGTAAATTTAAAACAAATTTGTTTTAAAAAGCAAGATGAAAAACAACAATTCTTATCTGCCCTTAATCACAGCATGGGAAAATTATATTGCCATCAGTCAAAAAGCTGATGTAAAGGATTTTGCGCATTGGCTATTGAAAAAGGACAACAACAGCACTCAAAAAGGAAAGAAAGCACTAGACCACTATTTTGATCATAATACAGAGGAGCACAACTACGCCCATAAAAGTTCGGAGGCCGCCTTTTTAATCTGGAGGTTGGGTAAGTTTATCAGGTATTATACAAAGCCGATCTTATTAGAAAATGGTTTAGCAGGACAAGATGATTTTGCTATTCTATCGCATATCGATTACAAAAAGTCTTGTTCCAAACGGGAAGCCATTGAAGCCAATATTATAGACTCCACCACCGGTATTGAAATCATCAAGCGTCTTATTAAACAAGGATTGGTTTCCGAAAAAATGAACAAAGCAGACAAGAGACAGAAAATAATAACCCTCACCAGGTTGGGAAAAGAAAAACTGAACGGAGTTTATGTTGGCTTTTCAAAAATTCAGGATGTGATGGCTGAAATGCATATTGAACAAAGAGAAATATTGATTAAGACCCTTGCAAGCTTAGATGCCTTCCATACAAAAAATGTTGAGTTACTCTCAAAAACTGCCAGAAAGTAAAACTCATACGAATGCTATAAGTAGGTGTAGGATGCTGGCCAATGGGCAAGCCCCTGGTGAAAGCCAAGCCAACATTGACAGACTGTGTCAAACTATACTGAGACGCCAGCCTGAAGGAGCATATTTACCGTATAGCCTTGGATGAAATGTCGTACAAAACATTGCGTCCCAGCGGAGTTTTCGCAAGCATTGCATTCATTTCCTCCAGCGCTACCTGCAAAACCCCGATGCAGGAATACAGGTGCGGCCAAAAGAGGCCTAGCCCGAAATCATCGGGAGAGAGGGGAGTTTTGATTGAGAAGCTATTTTAAAATTTCGACTCCGAAACCGGGCAGCGTGGTATTCCAGGCTTAGATAAGTATGGTAGAACTGTGTCTTTTACTTTTGTTAAATAACCCCCAATCCCCAAAAAATTACCGTCACCTTTTTGTTTTCCCGGGTATAAATGGAAAACCAAAAAGCCATGGCTAAGAAAATTTTCCCAATCGTTCTGGTATTATCTGCTACTGTTTTTTTCTTTTCCTGTAACAATGCCCACAATAAGGAATACGCTTCCGCAGCAGAGGCAATGGCAGACACAACAAGACTTGCAGAGGACCTGGGCCTTGATGCGGTGAACAGCGCCAGGAGGAAGATCATTCACACAGCTGATATCAATTGTAAAGTAAATGATGTACTCAAGGTTACTATGCTGCTGGAAAGCAGTACTAAAAAACTG